>CAZWUB010000024.1:22454-34304 GCA_964637415.1 uncultured Rikenellaceae bacterium | reverse complement strand
CTTCTTATTCATACAATAAAAATCACAGGACATAAATGATATTCGACGAGTTGGATCTGAATCCTGAATTGCTGGAATCAATTGACTATATGGGCTTCAGTGAAGCGACTCCAATTCAGGAGAAGGCTATTCCGGTCATCCTTTCCGGAAGAGATCTGATTGGCTGTGCGCAGACAGGTACCGGAAAAACAGCTGCATTTCTGTTACCCATACTTAATTATATATCGGAAAAGAGACCCGGATTTACTCACACGCTAATACTTGTCCCGACACGTGAGCTGGCCATTCAGATTGACCAGCAGATACAGGGATTAACATATACGTTAAACATTACATCTTTAGCTGTTTATGGTGGCGGTGACGGAAGCGGATGGGAACAGGAAAGAGATGCCCTTTCAAAGGGGGCACATATTATTGTTGCCACTCCCGGCAGACTGATCTCACATCTCAATCAGGGTTATGTAAAATTCGACCAGATTGAGATACTTGTTCTCGACGAAGCAGACAGGATGCTCGATATAGGATTCTATGACAATATAATGCACATAATTTCCCATGTGCCCAGAAAGCGCCAGACCTTAATGTTTTGTGCTACAATGCCGGCAAAGATCCGGTCAATGTCGAAGCATATTATGAAAAATCCGGCAGAAATTACTCTTGAACTGTCGAAGCCTCCCGAAGGTGTTATTCAGACTGTCTACATGTTAAGCGACAATCAGAAATTACCGTTGATAAACAGTATTATAGCCGACAACCCTGATTTTAACAGTATCCTTATTTTCAGCTCGACCAAAAAAAATCTGAGTAATATTGTTCGTGGTCTGCGCTCAAAAAATTATCTTGTTGAAGGTATTTCATCCGACCTTGAACAGAAAGAGAGGGAAGACATGTTACTGAGGTTCCGGTCTCGCAGGATCCGTGTCCTGGTAGCTACCGATATTCTGAGCCGCGGAATCGATATTAAGGATATCAATCTTATAATAAACTATGATGTCCCTTCAGATGCTGAGGATTATGTGCATCGTGTCGGCCGTACTGCCCGCGCAGAAACTACAGGGATGGCAGTTTCCCTTGTTAATAAAACTGATATCCCGAAAATACGCCGCATTGAAAAATTGATCGGGAAAAAGCTCCTGATTACTCCACTCCCTGACTTTATCGCTTCAACTCATGACCACAGGCCTGACCTGAGATCGCCCGTCAGGAAACCGGGGCATAAACCAAAATACAGGAAAACTTAGTGAACCCTTTGTGTTATTGTGCCGCTGCGCCTGAAAAATATAATTACAAAGTCCCAAATACACCAAGTTACCCCAATAATCATTATTTTTATGATAGTTAATTTACTATTGCCATGATCAATAAATTGCATCCTGACCATTTAATTGAAAAGCATCCTGAATTATCAGAACTGCGGGAAAGTATAAGCCAGGCAGCCGCGATGATTATAAAAACATTCACTGCAGGAGGCAAGCTGCTCATCTGCGGTAATGGCGGCAGCAGTTCCGACTCCGACCACATTGTCGGAGAACTGATGAAGAGCTTTGAGATCAAAAGACCTCTTGATATCAGCTTCAAGGAGAGGCTGGCTGAAGTTTCCGGATCACGGGGTGAATACCTCGCGGAAAAGCTGGAACACGGTCTACCTGCAATCTCTCTCTCGGCACATACATCTCTGTCATCGGCGATCTGCAATGATATTGATCCCGACCTGGTTTTCGCCCAGCAGGTGATTGGCTATGGAACTGAGAAGGATCTTATTATAGGAATAAGCACCTCGGGAAATTCGAAAAATGTAATTGATGCCTGCATTACTGCCAAAGCAATGACCATGACAGTTATTGGCATCACAGGTAAAACAGGCGGTAAATTGAAAGAATATTGTGATATACTCATCAATGTTCCAGGGGATTCAACAGCTTCTGTACAGGAACTGCAGCTTCCTGTTTATCATGCGATATGCAGGGTGGTTGAGGAGCATTTTTATGGGGGGAAGTCGGAAGTAAGAAGTAGGAAGTAAGAAGTTTGGAGTTTGGAGTTTGGAGTTTGGAGTTTGGAGTTGGGAGTTTGGAGTTTGGAGTTTGGAGATTGGAGTTGGGAGTTGGCTACAGGCAATTGGAAACAGGCAGTTGGCAGAAACAGGTGATCGGTAATCAGTAAACGGTAATCAGTAAAGCGGTAATATAAGTCATACTGGAATTAGAAAAATATAGAATATCAGGATTATGGAAAAAGCTAAACTTGAGCAGATTATAAAGAAGATACAGGCAACCAGTATCGCAATTGTTGGTGATTTTTGTCTGGATGCATACTGGTTCATTGATGAATCTAAAAGTGAGATTTCGATCGAGACCGGAGAACCGACTATGCCTGTCGGGCAGCAGAAATATTCCCTGGGAGGGGCAGGGAATGTGGCAAATAACCTTGCCGCAATGAAAGTGAAAGATATAAGGGCATTCGGTGTCATCGGCAATGATCCTTTCGGTGTTGAAATGATCAAAATAATGAAAAATGCCGGGATATCAACAGGTAATATGCTCATTCAGAATCAGAACTGGTCAACCCATGTGTATATAAAACCTTATGTCGGGGAGAAGGAAAAAAGCCGCATCGACTTTGGTAATTATAACGTATTATCGGGAGAGACTGCCGACCTGCTGATAAGCAATCTGAAAAACCAGGTAAATGAGGTTGATCTGATAATAATAAATCAGCAGGTTCTGTCCGGAATTCATACAGAATATTTCAGGAAGAAGCTTGTTGAAGTAATCGGTTTATTCCCCGGAAAGATATTTATCGCCGACAGCAGGAACTACTCAGATTTTTACACGGGTGCCTGGAGGAAAATGAATGATAACGAAGCCTTAAGGCTCTGCCGGATTGAAAAGGCACCCGATGAGATAATACCGTTAACTGAAGTGATGAACGCAGCCGGGAGGTTATTTAAAAAATTCCGCAAACCTCTTCTCATAACGCGTGGAAGCAGAGGCTCAATTGTTGTCGATGAGAACGGAACTTCAGAGATCCCCGGATTAATGATACTATCCCGTGTTGACACAGTCGGAGCCGGAGACAGTTATCTCGCAGGTGCAGCAGCAGTCCTTGCTGCCGGTTACCCCCCGGATATAGCAGGAGAAACAGGTACTCTTGTCGCGGGAGTGACTGTTCAGAAACTGTTTCAGACCGGTACAGCAACACCGGAAGAGATCTTTCAGATCGGTACCGATCCGGATTATACATGGCGTCCTGACCTTGCAGAAGATATCAGACAGGCACAGTACCTTGGCAATTCGGAAATTGAAATAATAAATAAATTGCCTGCAGAACCCGTAATCAGATATGCAGTTTTCGATAATGACGGTACAATTTCAACGCTGCGCGAAGGCTGGGAAAAGATAATGGAACCAGTCATGGTTAAGGCAATCCTTGGCGATGAATATTCAAGGGTTGATGAATCGCTTCTTAAAAAAGTAAAATTACGTGTAAATCAGTTCATTGACAGCACAACCGGTATCCAGACCCTCATGCAGATGAAGATGCTTCTGGATATAATCAGGGAATTCGGATTTGTGAGTGAAGATCAGATGCTTGATGAATCGGGTTATAAGGAAATATATAACCTGGAACTTCTGAAGATGGTAAAAGAGCGTGAAGACAAGCTGATGTCGGGAGAACTTAATGTTGAAGACCTTACTGTAAAGAATGCAATCCCATTCCTCAAAAGACTTTACGACAGTGGTGTAAAATTGTATCTGACGAGCGGCACAGACATTGCCGATGTAAAACACGAGGCAGCTGTCCTGGGTCATGATTACCTCTTTGAAGACAGGATTTACGGAGCAGTCGGAGATATAAACAAAGAAGCTAAAAGGATAATCCTTGACCGTCTTCTTGATTCGATCGGCAGAACTGAAGCCGGATCTATAATTACTTTCGGCGACGGGCCGGTTGAGATAAGGGAAACGCAGAAGCGCGGAGGCATAACTGTAGGTATAGCCAGCAATGAATTAAGGCGTTACGGCCTTAATCATTCAAAAAGGACCCGGCTCATCAAAGCAGGTGCAGATATTATTGTTCCCGATTTCTCTCAGGCTGACCGGCTGCTTCAACTATTAAATATTAAATGAGATGCCACATAAGAAATTTGACAGGAGTAAGCTGAGTATCCGGCCCCTGTCAGAAAGAAGGAACCAGATCTCAATTGAAAAGAGTGCTGTCCCCTTAACTGCAAAAGCTGCGGTACTTAAAAAAGATGTTAAGGATATTATTAAAAGAACAGCAGAAAAAATAAGTATTGCCAGAAATAAAAACAGGTCAGTTATCCTTGCATTCGGTGCACATACAATCAAGAACGGACTGGCCCCGGTTCTTATTGAATTAATAAAGAGAGGATGGGTAACACACCTGGCAACAAATGGTGCAGGGATAATCCATGACTGGGAATTCGCTTATCAGGGAATGAGCGGCGAAGATGTAAGGGATAACGTTAAGAAGGGTCAGTTCGGGATTTGGGAAGATACAGGAAGATTTATCAACCTGGCTCTTGTTACCGGAGCTTATGAAGGGCTGGGATATGGCGAATCGATAGGGAAAATGATATTTGCTGAAGGGCTTAATATTCCCGAAGCATCATTGCTTGCAGAAGAAGCAAGGGAGAATATCGGTAAAGACCCGGAACATTCAGCTGCAGCTCTCGATTTTTACTCGACTATAACTGTAAATAATATAAAACCTGGCCTTTTAAATATTCCTCATCCATTTAAGAAATATTCGGTTCAGTGTGCGGCCTGGGAACTTGGCATACCCTTTACCGGACATCCGATGATAGGACACGATATCATTTACAATCATCCCCTGAACCATGGCGCTGCTATAGGCAGAACGGCTCTGAACGACTTTCTTTATTATACCCGGAGTGTAAGCAATCTTGAGCACGGAGTATATCTTTCAATCGGTTCAGCGATAATGTCGCCCATGATATTCGAGAAAGCACTTTCCATGGCACAGAACATTGAAATACAACGGGGAGGTCACATAGATAATCACTTTCTTGTGATAGCCGATCTTGCAAAGGCAGAATGGGACTGGGCAAAAAATGGAGAGCCGCCCCATGATAATCCGGCATATTACCTGCGGTACTGTAAGACATTCAACAGGATGGGCGGAGAAATGCACTATATAACCGCCGACAACAAGGATTTTCTTATAGAGTTATATCATGTTCTGGCCGGAGATATCCCTGAATGATCTCAACTTAACCAGAAAAGGATCAGCAGAGTTATAATAATCAGAACAAGAAGCTGCAGTCTCCAGTCTTTCAATCCTTCGAAAGGAGCAATCTTCTTCGAGTAATCCAGAGTAGTTTTTTCAAGCCTGGCCGGATCGGTTTTTTCAGTGAATGCTGAAACAACAAACAGAATTCCCGTTATAAACAGTTCAGCCCACAGAGCACGGTATCCGAAATTGAGTGTAAGCTTTGAATGCAGAAAAGGGAAGATCTGTTTTCCTGTTTCAGGACCGAGCAGCTGATCGATAACAAAAATCGTTGCAAGCACAATCCCGACGAGAACTGAAACGACAGCTGCCTTATAAGTTATTTTCTTACTCGTTACCCCGAAAAAGATTGCCGGGAATACCGGAACAACAAGGTAAGCAGAAATTGTCTGAAGATATTTATATAATCCCTCCTCGTTTTTATAAACAAGATATGCTGCACCTATACCAAGCATTGTAACAGCAAGAATTGCTATCCTGCCAGTTAAAACCTGCTTTTTTTCGGGGAAATGAGGTTTGAATTCAACAATAAAATCACGTACAAATAATGTCGACACTGAATTAAGGACACCGATAAGGGAGGTAATCAGGGCTGCCAGCAACGAGGCCAGAAGTAATCCCTTCAATCCGACCGGAAGTAACCTGTCAAGCAACAAAACAAAAGTCTGCTTTGTCTGATCGCCCTGCAATTCACCGGGGTATAGAGCAAAGGCAATAACACCGGGAAGCGCAAAAATAAATAGCGGCAATAACTTAAGTAATGTAGCGAACATGGCACCCCATCGTGCATTTTTAAGATCAGGAGCAGCCAGCACCCTCTGAACATTTACCTGGTCGATACCCCAGTAGAAAATACCGGCATAAAATGCTGTTGCCAATATACCCCAGAACGGATAAACAGGATCATCATAAGGTAAGGCAACCGACATCATTTCAGGAACCTTTTCCATAAGTCCGTTAAAACCTCCTGCTTTGTCGAGTCCGATAAACATCATTATTGAAGCTCCCGCTATCATTATTACAGCCTGAATTGAATCTGTATAGGCAACTGCAGTAAATCCTCCGATTATTGTAAATATTGCCACTATCAGACCAATATAGAAGATTGTTGACATAATGTTCCAGCCAAGTACACTGTTCAATACCAGGGCTCCGGCAAAAAGTGTAAATGCCAGCTTTGTCATTATGCTTATAACCAGCATTAATCCCGAAAAAAATGTCCTGGCATGCCGGTGATACCTCAACTCAAGAAATTCAGGTATTGTATAAAGCTTATTTTTAAAATACGCCGGAAAAAGCAGAGCACAGCTGAAGCCCAGAGTTATAACTGTGGTAAGTTCAACAAGTCCTGCAGATAATCCGTACCTGTATGCATCACCTGATAACCCGACAAGATGTTCGGCCCCGATATTGGTGGCAAAAAGTGAAGCACCTATAACAGGCCACTTAATTGATCGTCCTCCAAGGAAAAAATTTGAACTGTTCCTGCCGGCCTTCTTCCGGTATGCCATATACATGCCGAAAGAGAGGCTCCCTGTCATTACAATGGCAAGTATAACCCAGTCAAGAGATGTTAACGAAAGATTCACTATCTTAATTGATTCTCGTCAATAACTGAAATATCATTCTCTGTATATGTGGACGGAATAACAGCTTTTTTATCAAGTTTTTCCATCATTGAGATAACGCTTGCATACCTCCACGACCTCAGGAATATTCTTATAAAGAACAGTACCTGAGTTACAATCAGCATCAGAAATACAGCCAGCCCTGCCGACGGTTTCCAGATAAAGATCAGTCTTGTCATAAGCCACATAAAAAGTACCTGGATAATTATGAGCAGAAACATCATCGGAACAGATATAATGAAACTGCCAAAAGTCATTTTAAAACCATATCCTATCGCCTTAAAGACTTTTTGGTCCTCCCCTACCGAATAATGTGCACGGGCATAATCAGCAACCAGAAAAAATACCGACAGCACAAGCGCCAGGATAAGCACAAAAATTATTCCGATAATCCCGGATCCGGAAAGTGATGCAGTTTCTCCGGCCATTGATATACCCATTATGATCCCTCCAAGAGAAAAGACTATGAATCCGATTATTACACTTACTATCATTGAAATCCCCAGAAAAGGCCAGAAATAAGCGGCTGATGCCCTGAAAAACTGAGAAACAGCAAACTTCCCCTGATCACTCTTTAGAGAATTGAACAGTCCCCCTGAGAAAAAAGTAAATAAAAGCATCCCTGCAATTATTACAAAAAAAAGACCTGATGAAAGGGATGAGAGATAATGCTTCAGGTTGCCGGATAAATCAGAAACAATATCAATATTGATACCGTCAGTCAGATGATCAGCAACTGCGCTTGATCCCAGTGAGCTCTTCAACGCACCCTTAAAGGAGATTGTAAAAAAAGATATCAGGAATAATAAAGCCAGTGTAATTATAAGCGTTGCTTTCCAGGCTTTTGCCGATTGCAGAAAACCTGATCTCAATGCATTAATTATCTTCATTTCATGGCAGATTATAATGTAAAGGTGCTGATGAACAGCTGTATCATAACAAGCAATTTATTGGTAAACCGCCGTACCGGGATACGGTCAGGCTTAAGTGTCTTCGAATTATTAATAAAGTTGATATCCATCCTGATTTTAAAATCAGGATCTATGTCCACCCTGTCAACTTTTCTGTATCCTGAATAAGTAAGCTCCTTATACCTGCTTTTCCCATCCCATGTTTCTGTTACCTCATCGCCATCGGAGAAATGCACCAGTATCTCCACCGGCAGCATTACCTCGCCTAACCTCTGTAAAGCGACAGTCGAGATATACAGGGAATCGGAGTTCTCAGATTCTTTATTCGAGATGTCAGCCACCTTGTAATCGCAAATTCCTGTTCCATAAAGTGTCTGGTCAAAGAACCAGTCCATATCAGAACCATATTTATCTCCATGGCGCTTAGTAACAACTTCATTTACAACATTAATAAAGTCCCGGGCAGCAGGATGTTTAAATGCCCACTGTCTGTAATATTCCCTGAAGATCTCATTCGTTGTCTCTTCTCCGACAATACCCATCAGTGTATAAAGCCATGTTGCTGATTTATTATATGACATCATTCCATATGTTCCCTGCGGATAGTTCCAGGAAAACAGGTCATTTGTTGCAACCTGCCGGTAGTTTGACTTTACGTATGTTAATCTCGACACAGTTTTATCAGCTAATTTAAAATGAGGATGATTTACGAAACCTGAATTTTCTCCCCAGTAATGATCCATTATCCTTGCTTCATAAAATGAATTCATACCCTCATCCATCCAGGGTTCCTCGAATTCATTTGTTGCCATGATCCCCATAAAATAAGCATGTCCGAATTCATGCACTGTAACCATTTCAGGCAGATGAAACCATTCAGGTATCCTGTCGGAAGACTGGGATGTAAATAAAGTAGTATATTCCATACCGCCGGCTCCGGCGCCTTTCTGAGGAGGATCAACGAAGGTCAGGTGAGGCCAGGGATATGGTCCGGCATTTTCAGAAAAAAATTCAAGGGCATTTTTAACAGCCTTAAACTGTCTTTCAACCTGGTCAGTTCTTTCTTCAGGCAACAGAAGAGTGATACTGACATGATTCCACTGATCATTAAAAACCTTATATTCCGGCCAGGCTGTCCATGCAAAATCAACAATATCCTCAGCACGGTAATAGAGAGTTTTTGTTTTCTCATCGGTTCCGTTAACAGATTCCTCAATAAGCATTCCTCCTGAACCGACAACATAATTATCAGGAACTGTGATCCGGACATCATAAACGCTGTGATTGGAGTAAAATTCCGAGTTGGCATGAAACTGGTGACAGTTCCAGCCGCTCTCTTTCCTGTAACGCATTCCTGCAGGTTCATAAACGCCGAACTTCGGAAACCATTGGGCTACAAAGAAAAAATCTCCGCTGTATCCGGTCCTTATTATGTCTGAAGGCAGCTTTGTTTCGAACTGTATTTTAAGAAACACTGTATCACCCGGCCTGGCAGGCTCGGGAAGGTTTATCTGAAGTACTGTACTGTCGTTCGGATTGCCATCATCGGGACTGATGTATTGTGTACGGGAAAGAAGGTCATTTCCCCGTCCGTCAGTACAGCTGTTAAGATCAATATATCCGTTATAGGAAAAATTCATCCATCTGGAATGCTTCCCTTCCCCGGCAAAAGTACTTTTTTTGCTCCTGAAGGCATTCATGTACATATGAAGCCTTACATCAGGAACACTTTCGGATGATGAATTAACCCAGAAAGCTTCGACATTCCCTCTGACAATTTTCCCGCCGGGATCAAGCGTTGCATCAATACTATAACCCGTAAGGCGGCGGCTCAGCGGCTCCTTATTTATAACCTGGGAATAGATTTGTGCGTAAAAAAGGAAAATTAACAGGATGCCGGTTGTAGTTCTTTTCATGAAGAAATAAAATTCCTACTTAACCTGTTTTGTAGCTGTCACCGGAATTTCACCCTGGGAAGATGTTGCTGCACCTGTCATCTTTACTGCATCTTCCATCTTCATTTTCACACCAACAGTTTCACCTTCAAGATAAACTGAAAATGTAAATGTATCATTTTCGAACTTGACATTTTCACCAGTGATCTTATAATCGCTTCCGGTCATAGTTATTACTGCCGTATACTTCTTTTCGGCAAATCCGATTGTAATTTTTCCGGTATTATATCCTTCCGGAGCATAGGGAGCTTCAAACTTCCACTCACCGGCAGGATCCTTCTTTGCTTTGGTTGCCTGTGCATTTATTAAAGAGATGCTGAAAACTAACAGCATGGCAAGAGAAAAGAGCTTTTTCATAAACAATGAATTTAAATAAATAAAGAAAAAATCTATTTTAAAAAATTAACTGTAAAGATAAGGTTCCTGATAAATAAATTTAGTGAAACGAATGAAAACTGATTAATTTATGAATTCTGCCCGGATAGTGAATTACGCCGGCCTTTATTCTGACCTAAAAAAACTATGTATTATATTCATTAAGTTATATCTACCTTTGCATTAGTTTAATTTTGGGTATTATATGTCAGATCTTGAAGAATATTTCAGACCCTTCCGGAAGAATATTACAGGTATTGATGCAGAAATTGAAACGCCTTATGGCCTTAAGAAGCTTGTTTATGCCGACTGGATAGCAAGCGGAAGGTTTTATGGTCCCATCGAAATGAGGATCATGAACGATGTCGGCCCATTGGTAGGAAACACTCATTCTGAGTCATCGGCAACAGGAATAGCCATGACCAGAGCCTATCATTATGCGCAAAAGGCAGTAAAACATCATGTCGGAGCAGGAGAGGATGATCTGATCTTATTTACCGGGACCGGTATGACATCGGCAATAGCAAAATTACAGAGGATCCTCGGGTTGAAAGTGCCGGAACAGGCGATGAAATATTGTGCTTTTACATCCGGTCAATACAATTCATGTAAGGAAATACCCAATAGAAACAGGCCCGTCGTTTTTCTTACACATACAGAACATCATTCAAATCACACTTCATGGTTTGAGACCCTTGCAGATGTTGTTGTGCTTCAGCCAGGGGCAAATCTGACTGTCAGCCCTGAAACATTGCGTAATGAAATTGTTAAATACAAGGATCGTTCCCTCCTTATCGGCTCATTTACTGCCTGTTCAAATGTAACCGGTTATTTTCCTCCATATCACGAACTGGCAGAAATAATGCATGAGCACGGGGGATTCTGCTTTGTCGATTTTGCCGCCTCCGCACCCTATGTCGAAATTAACATGCATCCTGAAAATAAAATGCAATATCTTGATGCAATATTCTTTTCCCCACATAAATTTCTCGGAGGACCGGGAAGTGCCGGAGTACTTGTATTCAACAAAAAGCTTTATAAAAATGAGACCCCTGATACTCCCGGTGGCGGAACAGTAAAATGGACAAACAGATGGGGAGGATACAGTTATATCAGCGATATTGAAGTAAAGGAAGATGGTGGAACTCCGGGGTTTATCCAGGGAATGAAAGCTGCAATGGCAATAAGGCTGAAAGAACAGATGGGTATAAAGAAGATACATGACAGGGAAACTGAGCTGATAAATAAAACCTTCACTGAATTAAAGAAAATAAAAGGCATACATTTACTTGCCGACAGGATAACTGACAGGCTGGGAGTATTTTCATTCTATGCAGATAAGATCCACCATAATCTGTTTACAAAACTTCTCAACGACAGATTTGGGATACAGGTCAGAGGAGGTTGTTCATGTGCAGGTACTTATGGCCATTTCCTGTTAAATGTCGGCTTTAAGCTTTCAAATGAAATAACGGAAAAAATAGAAGCAGGTGATCTTTCTCTGAAACCAGGATGGATAAGATTATCACTTCATCCTACAATGACTGATGAAGAGCTCGATTTCATCTTAAATGCGATAAAGGAGGTTGTCAGATATGCCTCTGAATGGGAAAATGACTATGTTTATGATATCCATACTAATGAATTTCATCACAGGAGCTTCCGCGAAAAAGATAGTTCCGGCTATGCTCACTGGTTTGATTTTGT
>CAZWUB010000024.1:0-22354 GCA_964637415.1 uncultured Rikenellaceae bacterium | reverse complement strand
CTTCAGCACCTTAAACCCCAACACACTTTCCAGCGGCCTGCCCGGCCGGAAGATCTTCCAGGCTGCAGACCATACTTTGGAAATGTACCGGTCCTGCTCCTGCCTGACCATTATGATCAGTTCATCCATTGCCGGTAAAGCTGCATCAGCTGAATATTTGTATTCCAGTGATCTTATGAGCTGATCGAGATCATTAAATTTCCCGAGATTCTGAGTTAAAGTATCCAGCTTCTTTTCGAGTGATTTAATGGCCGGTGGATTTACAGGGCGAAAAAACCACAACTGGTAAAGGAAATCTTTTGCCCGTTTCCTGAACTCATGAATATCAGCCGGCTTCAGGCTATTCCTTGATGTCAGGTATTTTTCTGCTGTTAATAAATAGGATCTTTCAAGCTCCTGCAGCAATATCTCCGGATTAAGGCCATTCATGGTCTGGAACCTGATCCTGTAGGAGGATTTATAAATCAGCTCACGTATCTTCTCCAGGGCTTCTTTCATTTCAGGTTCAGGTTCTGCCTGCTGATCAGCTTTTTTCATGAGAGTGTCAATCTTAGGGTTCCCGGCAAGCTGCTTAAAGACTGAAGGATGTATCTTTTTCAGTTCCCTGAGGGTTTTCCTGTGTACTGAGCTCTCTCTCCATGAACTAAGTATTCTTCCGACCTCTCTGAAAGTACCGTATTCACGATTAAAAAAATCAGAACCATAAGAACCTGCCACCAGTTTCATTACTGCTCTGGACTTTTTCATAAAAACCCTTACATCATGTATGATCCGGTCATCAGGTACCGCAGCAAGATCCAGCAGACCAACAGATTCCTTTAAATATCCCGATAATGCAGGCTTGATATTTTTCAGCTTAATGTAATCCGGTTCCATTAATACTTATTGTCAAAACTGAATAAAGTTAACAAATTAATGCTTAAAATCCGGAGTATTCATTCTGATATTAATTAATTCGTCATAAACTGTATCACATTAGCTCTTAATAAACTAAATTTACGGTTATAAATCCGACCACTCTAAGCACTCTGAAATACATGAAGAAACTGATTTTTATCCGTCACGGAAGAGCCGAAGAACAGGAACCGGGGATCACCGATTTTGAAAGATCTCTTACAATCAAGGGAAAAGTGATCTGTCGCGAGATGGCTGCTCGTCTTATTGAAAGGGAGAAAGACCCGGGATTGTTCATAACCAGTCCCGCCTTCAGAGCTCTGGAAACTGCCTATATCTTTGCAGGGGAATACGGAATTGAGTATGAAAAGATAAGGATTGACAGTAATCTTTATTTCAGGGCCGACATGAGGCATTTTATGGAAGTGCTTCGAAGTGTAAGTGACGAAACTGATACAATTTCAGTATTTGGCCATAACCCGTCAATTACCGAAATCCCTGACAGACTGAGCCGTGATGGTTGCGAATTCCTTACAAAGACCAGTATTGTATGTATCTCTTTCCCTGTAAGTACCTGGTCAGAAATTAAATCCGATTCCGGGAGGCTGGAATATTTACTTAAACCGGTAAAATAACATGAGCAAGACGTATATTCCAAAAGAGATCAGCTGGTTATCATTTAACGAACGTGTTCTTCAGGAAGCTGAAAATAAAGATGTTCCTCTGCTTGAGCGATTTAAGTTCCTTGGTATTTATTCGAATAATCTTGACGAGTATTTCAGAGTACGGGTAGCAACACTAAGGAAGCTCTCCCATCTCGGTGCAAAGTCAAAGAATATACTGGGCTATAATCCCAAAGCCACTCTTAAGAGGATACAGGAAATTGTTCTTGAACAGAATACGAAGTTTGAAAAGATTTATAAATCGCTAATACAGGAGCTGTCAAATCATAATATTTATATTATCAATGAAAAGGAGCTGAACCAGGAGCAATCGGAATTTGTCAGGGAATATTTTCTTACTGAAGTCAGAACGAGACTTATGCCCTTCATGATAGAGAAAGATTCAGAACTGCCTAACCTTACCGATGATGCAATCTACCTGGCCATTCAGCTTAACAATACCAGGAGCGGAAGGAAGAAATATGCCCTGCTTGAAATACCGACTGATGTACTGCCCCGCTTCATAGTGCTTCCCTCAAAGGGAGAAGAGAAATATGTGATCTTTCTTGATGATATTATCAGATTTGGTCTGAAAGATATATTCTTCATACTCGATTTTGATGATTTTTCGGCGTATACAATAAAGCTGACAAAGGATGCAGAACTTGAGATAGCGGATGACATCTCCGAAAGTTATATCGACAAGCTTTCGAAGAGTGTACATCAGCGTAAATGGGGCACTCCGGTAAGGTTCATTCACGACAGGAAAATCCCTGAAGATCTGCTGAAATACCTCACCAAAAAGCTCAAGTTCGGACCCGACGATGCAATCATTCCAGCTGACAGGTATCATAATTTCAAGGACTTTATGAAATTCCCGAGGATCAGCAAGAAGAAATTTTATTTCGATCCGCTGGTACCTTTGCCGCACAAGGATATCCCGCATGGAAAAAGCATTCTTTCGGCAATGAAGAAAAAGGACATAATGCTTTATTTCCCTTATCATTCCTTTGATTACCTGATCGATCTGTTAAGAGAAGCATCTATCGATCCCTTCGTGACATCGATACAGATAACTCTTTACAGGCTTGCGCGGAATTCAAGTGTGATAAATGCGTTGCTCAATGCCGTCAGGAACGGGAAAAGTGTAACAACTGTAGTTGAACTTCAGGCAAGGTTCGATGAAGAAGCAAATATCCTGTGGGGCAAAAAGCTTATGGATGAAGGAGTTAAAGTCATTTATGGAGTACCCGGACTGAAGGTCCATGCCAAGCTTCTGCTTATAACAAGGGTCAAAGACGATATTCTGAAACGCTATGCCGCTATCGGAACCGGCAATTTCAATGAGGATACGGCAAGGATCTATTGTGACCACCTTCTGCTTACTACAAATATAAAGATAACGAATGAGGTTTTTAAGACTTTTAACTTCTTCAACATAAATTATAAAAAAGATAACTATTACCATCTCGTTTTGTCGCCTTTTGCCCTGAGGAATAAGATCATACTGCTAATAGAAAATGAAATTAAAAATGCAAAAGCCGGAAAGAAAGCATATATCCATCTTAAACTTAACAATCTCACAGATACTGAAATTATTAATTATCTGTACGAGGCAGGAGCGGCCGGTGTAAATATTAAGCTTATTGTAAGAGGGATGATATCAATTGTACCCGGATTGAAGGAAATAAGCGAAAACATAAAAGCCAGGGGCATTGTTGACAGGTTCCTTGAGCACAGCAGGTTCATGATATTCTGTAATGACGGAAATGAAGAGTGTTTCATAACCTCCGCCGACCTTATGCCCAGGAATATAGACCGCCGGATAGAGGTTACATGCCCCATATTCGATAAGAGCATAAAAAATGATCTCAGGAAGTTCTTCCAGATACAATGGAGTGATAATGTAAAAGCCAGAATACTCGATTCCGGCCTTACAAACAAACTGGCAAATTCATGCAAACAGCAAATACAGTCTCAGATAGAGATCTATAACTACCTTAAAGAAGTTCACACCAAACCTTAATAGAGAACACATGAATATTCCGGTATTGATAGCGGGCTCTGTTATCATAATTGTTTTTTCGTGGTTTTATTCTGTAAAGGCAAAAAGATATCATGGCATAACAAGGTTCTTCTCATTTGAAAGTATCTTCATTCTTTTCCTGATGAATTACAGATTATGGTTCCGCGATGCTTTCAACTGGCACCAGATAATTTCATGGGTCTTCCTTTTCGGATCAATATACCCGGGTATAGCAGGTTACCTTACATTAAAAATAAAAGGTGGGGCACAGGAACATTTTGAAAATACAACTGTTCTTGTCAGATCAGGTATATACAAGTATATCAGGCACCCGCTTTATTGTTCACTTCTCCTTCTCGGGACAGGCACCATGTTCAAGGAACCGGGCACTTTGCAAATAATTTTAGGTATTATAAATCTTATAGCAATTTATCTTACCGGCAAGATCGAGGAAAAGGAAATGATAACTAAATTCGGGGAACAGTATATTGATTATATGAAGGAAACGAAGATGTTCATTCCGTTCATTTTCTAGTCTTTTCAATCTTCCGGAAAATACTTTTTAACCGCAAAGGGCGCAAAGAATCACGCAAAGGGCGCAAAGCAATCTTTGCGGTTATTGCATAATAACTTTGCGACCTTTACGAAAAACTTTGCGCCCTTTGCGGTTAATGGATTTAATTTTTTATTCAACTGCTACAAATTCTCTTCTGTCAATTAAGCTATAAAAGTTAATTTTGTTGAAAATATAATTTCAGAAACAGTGAACAAGAAAACAAGCGGAATGAGGATCGGTATCCTGACGGCTGGCGGTGACTGTCCCGGGATAAATGCAGCAATACGGGGTGTCGGCAAGACGGCGATAGTTAAATACGGTATGAAGGTTGCAGGTATCAGCGATGGTTTTATAGGAATGATAACAAAGGAATATACCGAACTGACTGAGAAAGACCTGTCGGGTATTCTTACAATGGGAGGTACGATACTGGGAACCTCGAGGGAAAAACCTTTTAAAGGCTCGGGCAAAGGTAACAAGGATGTCAGGAAACCTGTACTGATAAAGGAGCATTATGAACAGATGGGGCTTGACTGTCTTGTTTGCATAGGGGGCAACGGCACGCTTAAAACTGCTAATCTCCTTGCACAGGAGGGCCTTAATGTAGTCGGGATACCCAAAACAATTGATAATGATGTATGGGGAACAGATATCACTTTTGGCTTCGATTCTGCAGTTAATATAGCGACTGAGGCCATTGACAGGCTTCACTCCACTGCCAACTCCCACAAAAGGATCATGTTAATTGAGGTGATGGGCCATAATGCAGGATGGATAGCACTTTATTCAGGAATTGCCGGCGGAGGTGATGTAATACTCATCCCGGAAATACCCTATAAGGAAGATAAGATTGCCGAATATCTCCTTCAAAGGTCAGAAGAAAATAAACCTTATTCTATTGTGGTTGTTGCTGAGGGCGCTGAAAATCCTGCCAAAGACAAATCTGTGGCACAATATCTAAGTAACAGGATAACGGAGCTGACGGGACTGGAGACAAGAGAAACCGTTCTGGGTTATATCCAGCGCGGAGGGACACCCTCTCCCATGGACCGGGTCCTTGCAACACGATACGGAACTGCAGCTGCCGACATGATTGCTGAAAGAGATTTCGGTAAGATGGTTGCAATGAAGGATGAGAAGATTGTTTCCGTTCCCCTTGAAGATGTTGCAGGCAAGCTCAAGCTTGTTGAACCTGATAATCCGCTGGTCCTTCAGACAAAAAGTATGGGCACCAGCTTTGGTGAATAACAGAATCTCCCGTACCATATCTTATGAAAAAAGGTTCATTTATCCTGTCCTTATTTTCAGGGATCCTGATAAGTATTTCTCCTGGGAACGCACAGATGCTTTATGACACTTTCGCAGTGAAAAAGATCATGAGGGGTGTTGATTATATGTATAATCTTGAACTCGATAAGGCATCAAAAATATATACCGAAGTCGAAAGACTGTATCCGGGACATCCAGTCAATTACCTTCTGAAAGGAATTTATTCGTACTGGAAGAATTATCCGATGCTTTCAACCTCCTCAGCCAGAGAGAGCTTCGAAAATGACCTCAGGAAATGCATCGATCTGAGTTCAGAAAAGCCTTATTCTGAAAAATATGAGGCCGAGAGTCTTCTTACCAATGTATGTTCGAGAGGATTATTATTGTTGTTCTATAATGATAATGATCTTAGTATGAAGGTAATACCTCTGGCAACAGGCACTTTTAAGTATATAATGAGATCCTTTGATTTCACCTCATCCTTTGCAGATTTCTATTACATGACAGGGATTTATAATTATTATCGTGAAGCTTATCCCAGAATGAATCCCGCCTATAAACCGCTTGCATCACTTTTCCCTCCGGGTGACATTGTAAGAGGATTGTCGGAGCTTGTGAAGGCAGCTGAATTATCAATTTTCCTGAAGGCTGAATCCTATTCGCTTCTGACATTTATTTACACTGGTTTTGAAAATGATTTTATAAAGGCACTCTTATATAGCAGAACACTCAGCGAAAAATATCCTGCAAATCCGTATTTTAAAGCATTACATATTAAAAACCTCCTGATAATAAAAGAATATGACCAGGCAGAAATTCTTGTCAGAGCAGCAGGGAAAAGATCGGGAAATACCTTTTTCGACGCACAGCTGCATATTTTTAATGGAATACTCCAGGAAAAGAAATACAGGAATTATGAGCTTGCACAGCAATTCTATGAAGATGGCATCAATGCAATAGCGTTTGCCGGTGATTTCGGGGACGAATACACGGGGTATGCTTACCTTGGATTAAGCCGGATCAGTGATTTAAAAGGTGACAAAGCCGGAAAAAAAGCCTATCGTAAAAAAGGAACTGATCTTATTGATTTCAAGAAGATCACGTTCGACTAGTTGTGAAACCCACTCCGGGATTCCACAAATGATTAATAATTCACGGCAAAGCAACTGAAAAACGTATTATAATACGTTTTTTAATACGTTTTTTAATACGTTTTTTATTTCTCTGCATTAAGCCACGTGATAACCTTCTCTGAACCTGGTTTTTCCTTTGGAAACAGAACATCAACCAGCTTACCCTCTTCATCGATCAGGTATTTCTGGAAATTCCATCTCACATCAGAATCCATTATACCGTTCTTCTCTTTCGACGTGAGCCATTGATATAGAGGGTGGATATCTTTTCCCTTAACAGAGATCTTTTCCATCATAGGGAAAGTAACATCGTAGTTTTCCGTACAGAATTGCCTTATTTCCAACGCAGTACCAGGCTCCTGGTTCCCGAAGTTATTTGCCGGGAATCCTATTATCACAAGCTTCTGATGGTATTGTTCATATAACTCTTCAAGATCCTTATATTGTGGGGTATACCCACACTTTGAGGCAGTATTCACAACCATTACTTTTTTACCCTTAAGCGAGGCCAGATCAAAATCTTCGCCTTCAAGAGTTTTTACCTTAAAACTGTAAAATCCTTCTGCCTGTGAGTACATTGTAAGCGGAAGTGCTGTAAGAATGAATATTGAAAGTAGTTTAATCATTTTCATTTTTTTTAAATTATCATTGAAAAACAAACCATTCAAAAACTTGTAAATTAACTTAACCACAAAGGACACAAAGGTTATCACAAAGAGCACAAAGGAAAAAAGTAACTATTTACCGGAGTAGAGCTTTTGAACAGCCAGAACAAGGAACATATAATCAACCGATCCCTCACCCATGACATATTCTGTCTGCTGCCAGAAATATGGCCATTCCTTCAGCTCTGGAAGATCTGGTCTGATTATTCCTGTACCGCTGACAACACCTCCCGGAATATAGGACCAGTTTTCACGATTCGTACCGTATGCCACCAGGACAGATTCCGATCCGATCCCTGAAGCAAACGATGCTTTATTTTCCCCGGGATGAACTCCAAGAACAAAATTCAATGCGCTTGTATAGAATTCCTCTGAGCCATATTCGGGCCATGCTTTATGTATAAAATACTGCTGAACGCCGAATCTCATAATTGTCCAGCCTGCTCCCCAGACATCCGGACGGTAAGGCACTCCGTAGGGAGAATCAGTCAGAGATGATTTTTTCAATCCTGTCATATACTGTGAAAGTGCAACGGCAATATCCTTTTTGAAAGCTTCATCCGGAATTTTATTGATTACACGGGCAACGTATGATCCGCATGAACCGAAGCTTTTCACGATTACATCCTTCATACCGACAAAGGTTTTGATAAGTTCCGGATCTCCTGTCGTCAGGATAAGCTCGGAAAGGGCAAACACTTTGGTATTTATCCTGTTGGCCTTCTCATTTTCACCAGACCACAGATCCATAGCTGTTCTGATACATTCATCAGCCAGTTCAGGGTTTGAGCTTTTAAGGACGCGGGAAGCCGCAGCCAGGGCGGCAACAACCTGAAGCGACCTGTTCGGGTTCTCTTCGGTAAAGACCCATCTGTCATCAGGTAACCATGCCGGATCCGTCTGTTTACTTCCGGCATTTACAAAATTATTTGTCATTGTCGATCCATCACCCAACAAAACATACTGACGCAATGTCGGACATATTATTCCCCTGTAAAGTCTTCCCAGTGAACGGTATCCACCCAATATCGACAGTAATCCGTGTTCTATCTGCTGAAGTACATCTGATTTATTATCCGGGACATGTATCTCGACTATCTTGTTCTCCTGGTCGATAAGTGTTGCATCGTAGCTGACACCGAATTCTTCAACCATTGATGCCAGGCTCCATACTGTCTGACTCTGGGATTCTACTCTCAGGTCGTAATCACCTGCATCATGCCATCCGCCACTGTTTAAACCAGGCACATGTTCCCCGGGCTTATATTTTGTAAGGGTTGAAGGACCCTGTAAATACCCGTCGAAATGATTGAGATCAACAGGCGCCATGAGAGCATCATCAAGATGGCAGGCTCCGTGCCAAACCCTGTATTTCTCATTTATCCTCATATGGCACATCTGTACCGGAAGGAAATATTCAAGCACAGGCTGCCATACTCCCCGATCATATATCTGTTCGTCGATCTGAAAAGAATTTGATTTTTCTGACCTGTATTCGGCAACGTAAACTCCCGGTGTTTTAACAGCAGAAAAATCAAAAATGAAATAATTGTACCTGAGAAACTTACCCCACGATATGGGTTTGCCTCTGGCAGCAATTTCCTTTCCCACAGATGTAACCCTGTAAACAATCACATCACCGGTTTGAGGATCACGAGGATCCTGCTCAATTACTATTTTTTTGGATTGCGCCGGATGGTATCCGACCTGTGACACCTGGACAACCGGTTTATAGAGCCAGTTCTTTATTACATTGGGAGTGACAATCCATTCAATAACATTTGTTGAGACCTCCGCCGGCACAAGACTGCGAACAATATACCACCCGTTATTATGGTTGGTCCTGCCGTCAAACAATTCAAGTTTTGATGATTTTGATTCAATAGTCATTCTCATCTTATCGTCCTCGGGTGCTATTGTAAACCTGTTACCGCTTACAAGTGGTCTGGCAATATATTCACCCTGCCCGTTCATAAGAGGACCGGAAGGTTGAGTCTGGAATTGTCCGGCCTTATTATCCATTATATATGATTTCCCGAACAGATGTCCCGGGAACAATTCAAAATTAAATCCAACCTTTCCCACCCATTCCGTTGGTAAAGGTTCATCAAGATCAACAGATATTCTGAAGGAGTTATTTGCCAGGGCATTAACTGAGACCTGATATCTAAGCACAAGATCCGGATAATCTATCGGATTGAATCCCCTTCTGTTCTTGGATGAGTCGGGGTACCACAGAAATGTGGTGATTTTCTGATTTTTCTTATCAGTAATTGTTCTGCCTTTTCTGGGTACCGGTGACCATTGACCAGGTGAAGCCTCCAGACGCAGATCTCCGTTTGCAGCAACCCTTATTCCGTGCTGGATCACCGTAACACCTGTCTGATGCCCGTCAGGATAATAATCACTGAATGCCATAACATTGAGCCCGGGTTTTTCAAAATAGCCCTTGTCATTGATCACAAGCGATTGCTGGGAATAGCCAGGCAGAGCCAAGCATACAACAAAAAACAAAGACAATCCAAATCTTAAAGGTAAATATTGCATCATACTTTAATTTTAGCTAGTTGTTTACGTTCAAAAGCCTATGAGAACAGATTATCATGGTCATAGTATCTGTAGGACTTTGAACCGGAAAAATACTAATTTTTTTTGAAATCTGAAGATCGGAACATTCTGATTTTAAAGGCCAAATCTTTTTACAGCAAATTGCCTGATAAAGCTGACTGTTTCGTCGATTCCCAGAACTGATGTATTAAGGCACAGGTGATAGGATTCTGTGGAGCTCCACGATTTGCTGCTGAAATAGTTATAATATGAACTTCGCTGTTTATCAGTCTTTTCTATCAGATCCCCGGCATCTTTTTCAGAGATCTTATGTATTTCAACAACTCTTTTGATCCGGTCATTCAGGTTGGCACTCAGGAAAATACTAAGCCGACGCGGGTGATCCTTCAGTATATAGTCAGCACATCGTCCGACAAAAAGGCAGGATTGTTTTTCTGCCAGGGAACGTATTACATCACTCTGTATTTTAAATAGTGTTTCATCACTTAAATAATAACCTGAATATAGTTCCTGAGTCTGGGGACTGTGCATGCCAAATAAGCCCCAGAACAGGCTGAAGCGTTTCTTTTCATCAGCCTTTTCAAAAAATCTTTCATTCAGTCCGCTTTCCCTGGATGCGATCCTTATCAGTTCCTTATCATAAAAGGAAATACCAAGCAACCCGGCCAGTTTCATGCCTGCCTCTCTCCCACCGCTTCCAAGTTGTCTGCCGATTGTAATCACGTAATTATTCTCCATCAGGATTAGTTTTAAAAGTAAATTTTACTTACTGATATTATACTTACGGTATTGTTTAACAAGAAGATATGCCGCAACCAGACTTGCCATGAAATCAGAAGCCGGCATACTGTACCACACGCCGTTTACACCATATATCCTGGGAAGGATAAGAAGAAACGGGAGAAGAAAGATCACCTGTCTTGAGAGAGACATAAAAATAGCTTTCCCGGGCATCCCGATACTCTGGAAAAAGTTGGAAGTTACCATCTGAAAACCCACGATAGGAAAAACCATAAAAATTATTCTCATTCCCGGCACAACAATTTCTATCAGTTCTTTTTCCCTTGTAAAAACGGAAGCTACAGTCCGGGGGAATAATTCCCCTATTATAAATCCACCCATAACAACAGATGTAGCAAGTATGATTGTCAGTTTCAACACATGGTTCACCCGGTCGAACTGCCGGGCTCCGAAATTATAACCTGCAATTGGCTGCATTCCCTGGTTGAATCCCATAACGACCATGACAAAGAGGAAAGCTATACGGTTAATTATTCCGTATGCGCCGACAGCCAGGTCTCCTCCATATCTGATAAGGCTTGTATTTATGATGATCACAATTACGCTTCCAACTGAGTTCATGAGAAAAGGTGCCGTGCCGATTGAAAGCGAATCAATGACTATTTTACGTTTCAGTCTGAGACTTCCTTTTTGAAGATGTATGAAATTCTTTTTGTTTGTAAAATGCATTATCTGCCAAATGAGCATTGTTGTCTGGGCAGTAACAGTTGCAAGTGCAGCTCCGCGGATACCCCATCCGAAAATAAAAATAAAAACAGGTGCGAGCGCCACATTAATGATCACTGAAAATATTGTGGCATACATCGATTTATAAGGATTTCCCGTTGCACGGAGCATTGCATTCAGTCCGAAGTAAAGATGGGTTATAACATTCCCAAGGGAAATTATCACCATGAAATCGTGAGCATAAGGAAGAGTTTCGGAACTGGCCCCGAAAAAACCGAGTATCGGATCAAGGAAAAGCAAGACAATTATTGTATAGGTCAATCCCAGAATAAAATTAAGCACGAAGACATTTCCCAGGATATTATTTGCAGTGCTGTAGTCTTTTTGTCCGAGCCTCAGTGACATCAGTGTTGAAGCGCCGACACCAACAAGAGATCCGAATGCGGCAGACAGGTTCATCAAAGGAAAAGTAATTGCGAGTCCCGATATGGCAAGTGCCCCTACTCCCTGACCTATAAAAATACTATCAGTAATATTATAAAGTGATGCGGCTGTCATGGCAATAACCGAAGGAATTGCATATTTAAGAAGCAATTGCGGGATATTGCCTGTACCAAGTTCAGCCGGTGAACCTTTTTGTTCCATACCGGGCAAAGATACTTTTATTTGAAACGCATTTTAACAGAAATTTTTACAATAAGTTTTTCTTACCTTTACTCATAAAGGCAGGCAAGCTCAGCAGGTTCAAAGTGTTTGCTTCACACGCAATAATACAAATTAAACTATTCATAATTTTAATGAATCCTATGAACCATATCTTACTGAATTCCAAAATCGCAAAATGCTTTTTACGCACTTATCTTTTATTGGCAGTCCTGACTATTTACTCCTGCAGCAGCGGGAAACACGAAGTATCTTATGATTTTAATAATATTCCCGACCGGATATG
This sequence comes from uncultured Rikenellaceae bacterium, assembly GCA_964637415.1. GTDB lineage: Bacteria > Bacteroidota > Bacteroidia > Bacteroidales > VadinHA17 > LD21. The sequence goes on along the minus strand of CAZWUB010000024.1, from coordinate 10,165 downwards.
GGCCGGAGAGGAGCTGTGGACAATCCCCATGGAGGATTGGCAGGTGAAGGATGGCAGACTGGAGACCAGCAGCCTCCTTCAGAATGCATCTGTTTCAGTGTTACCCCGGGTATTAACCGACAGCAGGAAACCTTTCAGTGTTTCAGTTAAAATGGGGCTTCTCGAAAAGGGTGAAAATGATGGTTCTGCAGGGTTACTGATCGGCGTTGAGGCATCGGAAGAAAAAGATGTCAGGGCCGCAGTTTATTTCGGACAGGGCATCAGGGCAGGAATAAGTACAAAAGGATTTGCATTCATCGGCCTTAAAACCAAAACACTTCCGGAAAATTTCAATTTACAACAGTTCAGAATTGAATTATCAGGTAAACCTTCCGGAGACTTTTATAATTTATCGATGCAATTATTTGACAGCGAAGACAATCCGGTCCTTGAAATTACCGATCAGACAGAAGGTAATATTACCGGAATTATCAAACTGGTAAATAATTTCGTTACTTCCGATTCAAAGAACAACGGACCAAGGTACTGGTATGACGATCTGATCTTAACCGGACCCAAGTTTGAAAACCAATCCGGTAACAGATTCGGACCTGTATTATGGACTATGTACACTCTCAGCCGTAATACCTTAAAGATGACAGCCCAACTTCCGCCGCTTGGAGAAACTGAAAACCAGGAGGCGACTCTTCAGGTTCAGGGTTCAGAAGGCTGGACAACTCAGCAGACCGCGAAGATGGATCCCTATGCCCGAACTGTCACATGGAAAATTGAGGACTGGGACATGACAACTCCAAAAAACTACCGTGTAACCTTCGATTATATTAATGTCTTCGGAGAAAAAGATAAAGCTGAATACCAGGGTGAAATCCGAAAAGAACCGGAGAACTCAGAACTCAGGCTTGGTGCCATGACCTGTCAGTATCATTATGGTTTTCCATATTCTCCCCTGGTTAAGAATCTAAGCCTTAGTAAACCTGATCTGCTTTATTTTTCAGGTGACCAGATCTATGAACAAAACGGGGGATATCCGATAAAAAGATATCCGGAGGACATGTCCATTCTCAGTTACCTGGGTAAGTGGTATATGTTCGGATGGGCATTCGGAGATCTGATGCGTAATATTCCAACAATCTGCACACCCGATGATCACGATGTGTTCCATGGCAATCTGTGGGGAGAAGAAGGTATGCTTTCGGAAAATCAGAAGATCCTTGGTCCCGGTGTAACAATAGGAGCTACAAATCAGGGTTTTGCCCAGAGTGTCAGGTTTGTTGATGTTGTTAACCGGACACAGTGTGAACATTTACCGGATCCATATGATCCCACCCCGATCCAGCAGGGAATGAGGGTGTGGTATACAAGTCTGAATTACGGCAGGATTAGCTTTGCTATAGTCAGCGACCGTATATTTAAATCAGGTCCCACAAGAGTTGCAACATGGGAAACACGTCCTGATCATTTGCTCAAACCGCTCAAAGATCCTTCGATACTGGATAAGCCTGAACTTGAAATGCTTGGAAAAAGGCAGGAGAAATTTCTTGAAGAATGGATCCGCGACTGGAAAAATGTTGATATGAAAGTATTGCTTTCCCAGACCCTTTTTGCAAATGTGGCAACTCATCACGGTAACTGGGATGGCTATCTCCTGGGAGACCTTGATTCGGGAGGCTGGCCGAAAGGTGGTCGTGACCGTGCTATCGGGATAATGCGGAAGGGATTTGTTTTTCATATAGCCGGCGACCAGCATGTACCGTCGATGGTTCATTACGGACTGGATAACTATCGTGATGCAGGCTGGTGTTTTGTAACTCCGGCAATTGCAGTCGGCTATTCAAGGTGGTTCAGGCCGGATGAGATCGGCATCCCGGTTGTCAACAGACCTGTACATGGACATCCGAATACAGGTGAATATAAAGATGCCTTCGGAAACCTTAATTATGTTTATGCAATAGGAAATCCCGGTAATTTCTCAAATGTCAGCGACCGATATCAGCTTGCAAATATAAAAAGTTCAGGTTATGCCATGGTGATCTTCAACAACGATGAGAGAAACATAACAATGGAATCATGGCATTTCCTGGCAAATCTGGCAAATCCATCCCAGGAAGACCAGTTCCCGGGGTGGCCGTTTACGATCAGTCAGTTCGATAATTACGGAAGGGAGGCAAAAGCATGGCTTCCAAGGTTGAAGATCAGCGGCAATCCTGACCCTGTTGTGGAAATAACGAATCAGAGAACCGGCGAACTGGAATATATTGTGAGGATCAGGGGTAATGAATTCGATCCTAAAGTCTTCACTGATGACACTTTCAGCATTCGGGTGGGATATCCGGAACAGGATCTATGGAAAGTATTTAATGATATAAAAGCTGTGAATTTAAAGAACAATGAAGAATTAATGATTTCGTTTCCCTAACTTAAAACTAACGAAAAAATTTCTGGTCAACTACCGAAAAAGAAATGATAATCCTGCGGCAATTTGACTTGAATTATTCTTATGATTAACTTGCATAACAATACTTTTAATTTTCATCAATTAACTTTGATTTATTATGAAAAAGCATCTCTCATTTTTTCTTCTGGGGATACTTCTGATAGTCTGTTCATGTCAGGATCAGAAATGGCAACAGCTCTTCAACGGTAAGGATCTGACAGGATGGGAACAGGTCGGTCCGGGTGAATTTGTTGTCGAAAATGGTTTATTGAAAACTGTCGGCGGAATGGGTATGATTTTATATCCGGCAGAGAAATTTGGCAATGTCATTATCAGGGTTGTCTATAACGTAAAAGATAATGACTGCAATTCAGGAGTTTTTATAAGGATACCCGATAAACCGACAGATGAATGGATGGCTGTTAATAAAGGATACGAAGTTCAGATTGATAACGGGACAAGGCATGTCGGTGGTGATTATCACTGCACCGGGGTTCTATATTCCCTGACAAAGGCTAAAGCACATCCTCAGAAAAATCCGGGGGAATGGAATACAATGGAAATAACCCTTGATGGTCCAAGGACGATAGTCTATGTGAACGACGAACTTGTAACTGATTTTACTGAAGGGGATGAAGTGCCGCCAAAAACAAGGGATTTTGAACCGGACAGAGGTCCCAGACCCTTATCAGGTTACATCGGATTACAAAATCATGATGATTTATCTGTTGCTTATTTTAAAGAAGTTGCAGTTAAGCCGTTAAAATAAACGGACAGTCATACAAGTTATTTCTGTTATATGTTAAGCAACTTTCTGCCTGAAGCATGGGTACCTAAACTTAAATTATCTATACAGGCAAAGCATCATCTCAAAATCATGGATCTGAGGAATTATGCATTCAATCCATCCATCATTTAGTTGCTTAAATCCGGGCTTAAAATCTGACCGTAATAGTCTGACCTCATTGACCTGTTTCATCGGCTTAAAACGAATTGTTGTATTATGGATAGTAACAGGTTCGCAGACTGAATTCCCCATAAAACCTGAATGATTGATCATACCGATCCATTCGAATTCACCGTTCAGATTTGCTAAATGAGTAATTTCTATTAACGGAGATGCATCTGTGATCAGGTTTGGTTCCACACTGAGTAGTTTTTTTACTGATGCAGTGAATAAGGCTTTTTGAGCATAATTTCCTTTAAAATTGTAGTCGGAACCTATCGTCCAGGGTATAAAGACCGTTTCCCCTTTTCCATAATTATTAGCGACGGTGCCAGGAAAATCAGTAATATCACTCTCCTTATAGTAAGTCTTTTCAGCCGGCCCATACATGTTACTTGGAAGTAATTTCAAAAATCCTTTTGCGCCCTCTCTGACTTTACACTTCAGGAATTCTGAATTCATCATCATCAGGGAAAAGTCATTAAAGTCTTCCGGTCCCAGTACTTGCTTGTCATTTTCTGCCACTTTAAGATATGTTGCCTGGGCCCGGGGGAAGACCTCAAATTCAGGATCAACTCCAATGGATTCAAGCCTTATCCTGTTTAACGGATTGCCGGTACCATCATTTGTCGATGTGGCTCCTGTAACAAGCAATTTACCACCCTTTTCAACATAATTATCAAGAAGTAAGATAAGATCATCGCTCATATTTTGGACATCTCCCAGTATGATTAATTCATAATCCCCTGGTTGACGCGGAGCTCTGCTGCTGCCCAGCTGGTCAGGAAGAATTATATCATACATAATATGTTCTTCGGAAAGCATTTTTATGATGCCCTGAAATTCTCCTCCCGAACCCTGGATTACTGCAATATTATTTACAGCCTGAACATTGGTAAACAGTTTCTCATATTTTTTGTGGAAAGAGAAAAGTTCGTTTAAGACCGGAATGAATTTCCTGTCCTCATAATGTACCAGAGTTCCCACAACAACAAACGACACCGGTGCTCCGTGAAGCATATTTTCGAGCCACCAGGTTCTTAGCAGGTTTGGAGAGCTCATTATGTTTCGGTATCCGATTGCCTGGAATCCCATAATCAGGTTCAGGGGAGTCCTGTCTATATATGATCCGAGTGTCCGTTTAACATTAATTGTTGCATGATAGATATTGTCAACTCCGGGATTCATAGATGCTCCGGATTCTGATGCTATCCATGAGGTGCCGATTGCATTGTAATTATAGATGACAAGATCGGGATTCAGCTGTTTTATAAAGCTTGTTATCCTGTTGTACAGTTCTTCTGATGTAACTTTCTGAAATTGTCTGTATTCCCTTATCCCGGGATCAGTGTCGTATCTGGGCAAGGTAAGTCCTGAATATTCCTTAAATATTCTTTTACAATTCTCACACTGGCAGATACCGTGATATTTACCTGAATAGTCGGAACCTGTATATCCCATCATATTAAAAAAGATCCCGTCGAAGTCATAGTTGGTAATGGCTTCCTTTAAAATATCAAGAGCATACTCCTGGTAATAACCGCCGTTGATACATGCAGAATATAGTCCGTTGAAGATCTGAGGTTGTCCGTTAGTACCCACATAAAGCCATTCTGGTTTACTGACCGCTATTGTGGGATCCAGTTTGCTGAAATCGAACCGGGCAATATATCTTATATCTCTTTCATGCAATTTCCGAATCAGATCGGCGACGAGATCACCATCACCGATATTTGGGTTTTTCCATTGAAATGGCAGTTTTGTCTGGTAGTTTGCAACAATTCCTCCGGTATTAAATAAAACTGCATTTGCAGAAGCATCCAGTATTGACTGAACATATTCATCCCTGTCCATACTGCCTTCGATTTCGGGAAGGTTAGTCTGGATTAGTCTTATGGGAGTCCGGTTCCACCAGGTACTATCGTAACTACCGGGATCAATATCCGAAAGGTCGGTGGGAGTCGACTGTCTGCATGAAGTAAGAAAAATTATTATGCAGGAACAGTATATTATTAATAATGATTTCATAAAATGGTTTTAGAAATAGTTCAATAAGTGCTTCAGCCCGGGAAGCAAGTTAGAAATTATTGGTTGATGATTCAGGATGAAGGCGGGAATATTTCATGATCCCGGTTTGGGGGATGACTCAAAAGAAAAAGCCCTTCTACTCGCTTCGCTCGTCTGGAGGGTTTTGTTTTTATGAGCTTATGAAAGCGAGCTTTCAACGCTCATAAAAACAAAACCCTCCTCCGCCTGCCGGCGGAGAAGGGCTTTTTCTTTTGTCGGGGTGGCGGGATTCGAACCTGCGACCCTCTGGTCCCAAACCAGATGCGCTAACCGGACTGCGCTACACCCCGAAAAAGTGCCGCAAATATAACGAGTTTTTTGATTAATAGAACAATGTTGTTAAGATATAAACAGTAATAATCGCACCGGATTCCTCGCTGCGCCGGGAAAAACGGTGCTGATCCTAATACTTTATCAGTTTTGAAGATCTCCAGATTCCATTCTGCCGGTACTGTAATGAGTACAGTCCCGGTGTCAGATCCGATATTGACAACATTCTATCTGTCAGGTCGCGCTTACTCAGGACCAAGCTTCCACTTATATTGAAAATGTTAACACTTATCTTCCCCGGTGAATCAAAATATATGAAGTCATGTGCAGGATTAGGATAGATAGTAACAGTCGTTTCGCGATTCTCTGTTACCGAAACTGTATTAAGTGATTCAACTTTCACATAATCAACGACCATAGAATAAACAGTATTCAGTCCTGCCTGTGCAACCGGCTGCAGATTTCCATCGTATGCTTCTGCCCATCCTGCATCAGGAGCCCACATGTTAAGATGAAAATGCATAGCCCTCTCCGGGACAAGGGTAGTTATTGTCCTGACTGTAACTCCGTCAACCAGCCAGGATATCTCTCCGGGAAGCCATTTAATAACATAAGTATGATAATCGGTAACAGATCCTGTTATGGGATGAAAGGCCGGATGACCGGCGCCCAGCGGTTCATTATCGTAAATATTTGTCTGCACTTCAGAAGGCCTGTTGGATACCAGTTCAAAATCAATTTCATCATGATCCGGACCTGTACCGACAAGATCATAAAGAAATATTCCTCCGACAATTCCCCGGGGGACGGGTGATCTGAACCTTGCCCTTATCGTGAAAATCAGTCCATCACCCAACAGAAAGGTGCGATTGGATATAAGGTCGGTGCCATAAAAGGAGTATCCGGTCGGATTATAGGTTTCCAGGATGATAAATGCCTCACCATTAGTTATTACCGGGAGGCTTGCATTTTGTGAGCACCGGAATTGTGTCCTCCCGACATAGGTTCCGTCAGTGGAAGAAACCCACGTAGGAATATGCCAGAGATCAGCATTCATTGCAGTACCGTCAAAATTGTCAAGAAAGATCGTTGTGGTCGTCTGTGCATCAGCAAGTACGGCCATCATGAATCCCATCAGTGCGAGTGGTAGTTTTTTTTTCATTTCATTGTGCCAGAGCCTTAAGTTCAGTAAACCGGTTTTTCATTTCACCGATTTTCTGCTCATATTCCGGCATGTTTATCAGGTTATTTTTCTCATAAGGATCATTTTCTCTATCGAAATACTCCTCATACTGATAATGAGGCCAGAAAATATATTTGTCGGTATGTGTTACAAGTGCTTCAGATGAAGGGATCCTTTTTTCGCTTGTAACAAACGGATGTTCATAATAAAAATCCTTCCTCCAGTTCTTATTTTGCCGCGACAGATATAACCCGGAAAAATCCCTTCCCTGCATTGAACCGGGTATCTCTGATCCGGCTGCAGACAGGATTGAAGGGGCTATATCAATATTAAGAACAAATTCATCTATCACTTTATTCCTTTCTTCAGGCTTCAGACGGGGATCATAAACCACCAGCGGAACCCTGAGAGCTTCCTCATAGGGATACCATTTGTCGGCAAGCCCGTGCTCTGCATGGAAATATCCGTTATCTCCGGTAAAGATTATCAGTGTATTTTCATAAACTCCCTGCTCTTTAAGTTCTTCAACTATTCTTCCGATAACCTGATCCATTTCTGTAAGCATCCTGTAGTAAGCCTTCATATACTTCTGATATTTATCAGGAGTATCGAACCGCCAGTGCCATCTCACTCTTCCTTCATTTGCATCGTTGGCAATAAATGGAGGCAGTCTGTTAAAATACTCATCTGATGCCGTTTCCGGGACCGGGATCACATCATCCTTATAATACTTCTCGCTTTCAGGCTGATATCTGTATTGATCCGGATGGTTATCCTGGGCATGTGTGGCAAAAAAACTTACCGAAAGCAGGAAGGGTTTATCTTTGGGCCTTTCCTTCAGGAATTCAAGGGCATCAACCTCATTTCTTTCTGTAACATGAATGGAATCTCCGTTCTCAAGAGGAAACCAGTGCACTCTCTCATATTCTCTGGCAAAATCAAAATCACTTTTCCTTATCTGACCAACACCATATTTCCCGACAAAGCCTGTCCAGTAACCGGCCTGCCTCAGGATAGCAGGGTAAGTATCAGTAAAAGCCTGTTCACTTAATGGTTTGCCGAATTCCCTTATTTTATGCCGGCTCATATACTGCCCTGTCAGGATAGTTGCTCTGCTTACCATGCTTATTGATGTTGTCACACAGGCATGTGTAAATCTGACTCCGTTCCTTGCAAGTTCATCAATATTTTCAGTGTGAAGCATCTGGTTGCCCATGCAATTGAGAGAATTCCATCTCAGGTCATCTGCAAGAAGGAAAACAATATTCGGCTGCTTCTGTACTTCAGTTTTTCCACGCTGACTTGTACATGAACCCGACAGAATGACCAGTCCGCCAAGTATAGTTAATCCAAACTCATTCATATTTTTAGTTTTTATAATACGGTTATCACATTTATCCGTTAATTCAATTTCAAATGTAACTTTAAAAATTCAAATCCTTAGTGCTCTTAGTGATAACCTTCGTGTCCTTTGTGGTTAAATAAAATTTTCTCTTAACCACAAAGAGCACGAAGGACACGCTAAGGACACAAAGGAATTTAGTAATTCATGAAGCTTATCAATTAAATAAGTGCAATAAGCCTGAATTTAATTTCCGGATTTACTGGAACATGTTAAATTTGATTCATAAAAACCTTATCAACCAGACAAATTTACTTAATCCGAAATATCATGAGGAATATAACATTCAGAATTTTAACAGTGATAGTACTCTTCTTCACCGGCCTTACCGGCTATTCTCAGAAATACCATGCAACCGGAGAAGAGAATAATGTCAGGGGAAACAGACTAATTTCATCTCAATCGGCAAACGGCAGGCAGTTGCATCAGACTGTAAAAGTCACCCCCACTTTAATGATCACTGCCGACGGGGAGATGAAGGAAACTGAATGGGCTGATGCTCTTACCGTTACTCCGTTTATTAACGGTAACAAAACGGCGGACAGAACATCAGTCAGGGTATTATATGACAGAGACAGGATTTATCTCTTCTGGACTGTTGATCAGCCTGACGGAATTACGGTTAAGATGAAGGAGAAAGACGGCCTTATAACCTCTGATGATTATGTTCAGGTTGATCTTAAACCATGGCTCCCGGATGATTTAATTCATGGTCGTGATTATTCTTACTCAATTGCAGTTAATCCGGACGGTATAATATGGGATTCTTATTTTGATCCTTACCTTGAAGGATTTTATTTTTCTTCATGGAATTCATCTGCAGCAGTAAAAGTTTTACGTCAGTCCGGCAGCTGGCAGGTTGAAATGATAATCCCCTTTGCAGGATTGGATGTTTATTCTGATCCGGGATGGAAATGGAACCTTGAATTCCGGCATTCAAGTTATAATGAAGGTTTTGCAGAAGTAAGCAGTTCCTCAACCGGAGTAACAGTTCAGCAGGATGTTATGGTCCGTGAATCCGGGCTCATTTCATATTACTGGCCACGACCTGATTTCATGCAGGAAATAAAACCCGATCTGAGCCTGCAGGAAGAAAAATCGACTCAAATCCGGAATTTAAAATCTGTCCCGTCTGTTAATAACGCAGAAGATACCCGTATATGGCAAAACCAGGAAGCAATGGCTGTCACCAGCACTGATAAAATGGGACAAAAACTAAATTCAAATACCGCTGGTGCAGTAATCGGTCTGTCCGGAAATCTTATTTGCTTTAATCTGAAGGCAGACGGAGCCAGGATACAAAAAAGGGAAGGTACATCCGGCAGGCTTGGTGAAGGTATGGCTGCCCAGATGGCCGGAGTAAACGGTGTCTTTGTCGACCAGACATTATTCAGCAATGAATGTTTCTGGGTAATACTTCAACCCCGTTCACAGAATGCAGATAATATTCATCAGGACTATTACCTGATAGTATTGAATAACCTTGGTGAGATAAAAGGAACCCATTACGACAAATATGGCGAACCATACAGGGAATGGACCCCAATGGCCAAAGCCGATATCTTCAATACATCAACAGGATGGGGTGCTGAATTAATGCTTGATATGAGATCGCTGGATATTCCGGTGGACTATAGTGATACATGGGGTATAAATATATTCCGCAACAGGCTTCTTCCCGACAAGAACTACGAATTACAGGCCTGGAAGTATACCGGGAATGATTTTTTCAATCCGGCGAAATTCGGAATCCTGAAAGGTATTTCAATCAGCAACATAAACGTTTTCAAATCCTATATAGAAAGAAAAATAAAAGAGACCGTATCACTTCTGGCAGGTTATCAGCAGGCAGACAAAAACATT
>CAZWUB010000023.1:30557-34368 GCA_964637415.1 uncultured Rikenellaceae bacterium | reverse complement strand
GGTATACACTAAATCAGCACAGCTCTGAAGGAGCTGAATATCAGGGGATATTAGTCTTTGATACTCCATAAAGTGCTTAACGATATGCCAATCACTTTGTTTCTCATTTCCATATCATCTTTGGGAGATAAATCCCTAAGGCCTGTTCCATATTGGATCGTAACGACATGTGACTTTATGCTTAATGCAATACCAACATTAAATCCAAAATCCAGAACTTTTAAATCTTTACTTTCCCGTGATCCTAAGGTCAGTGTTTTATATCCATCATCTGATTTATAACCGCCGAAGGCAGCTGCGAAATAGGGACCTGCAAAAAGGGATAATCTTGTTGAACGTCGAATGAAACTATAAGCGAAGTTTGATGGGATTTCAAGATAGGCCGGTGCTAGTGAATAATCAACATTATTTAATACATAATCAGTGCCTTTGGAACTGAATAAGAAACCTGACAGAAAAGTATAATGTCTGCTTAATGAAATCTCATAATTAGCTCCAAAGTGAACCCCAAAAGGAATTTCGGATTTTATGTTTTGTCCCTGGTAATTAACAGACATTGTAGTCATGTTGATACCCCATCTGTATCCTGACTTCACCTGAGCACTTAAATCAGGAAAACTAATAAAAAAGATAAATATCAGAACGGAAATCTGAAGCTTGTTCAATATTTTCCTGACATAAAACATATACAGAAGAAACATTTATATTTACTGGTAAATATAATCTGATTGATTCTTATACTTCAAAAATACAAACAGTAAAAAGTTCAGGATATTTTGTGTCCAATTATTAAAATCAACTTTGCAAAAAATGATTGTAATGCTTAATTGCATGTCTCACGATCGCTACAGTTTATAATATTTCCAATGATAAAATAAAGAAAGCTATGAATTCATCACGCCGTTCATTTATTCGTAATACGGGTATGGCAGTTGCTGCAGCCGGTATGGGATTGTCATGCACCGGAGAGAAAAAGACTCCCGGGAAAGAAACAAATGTCAGCCCTAAAAAGATCCGAAGGAACAGAATAGGGATCTCCACTTACTCTTTCTGGCAGTTTAACGGGCCGAAAGAAAATGTGCCAATAGAAGGTTGCATTGAAAAAGCAGCTGCTATGGGTTTCGACGGAATAGAATTCCTGCTGAGACAAATGCAGTCGGAAGAGAACAGTTATCTTCAGAAACTTAAAAGACTTGCATTCCATGCAGGACTTGATATAATGGGATTTTCTACCCATCAGGGATTCATTTACCCAGATAAGAAGACCAGGGATGAGCAGGTAACTCTCACAATACAGCAGATAGAACTTGCTTATAAACTTGGCATTCCGACAATGCGTCTGAATACAGGAAGATGGAACACCACAAAATCATTCGATGATCTGATGGCTAATAAAGGAATTGAGCCAAACATTGAGGGATATTCGGATGATCAGGGTTTTGAATGGGTAATAGATTCAATTGCACAATGTATTCCCACTGCAGAAAAATGCGGAGTAGTTCTTGGTCTTGAAAATCATTGGGGTCTCGGCAGAACTGCCGAAGGTGTTTTAAGAATTGTCGATGCTATAAATTCACCATGGTTACAAATAACCTCCGATACAGGTAACTTCCTTGAAAATCAGTATGAACAACTCGAAATGATGGCACCTGAAACTTTTCTGGTACAGGCCAAGACCTATTTCGGAGGGGGGAAATGGTATACCCTTGATATTGATTACAAACGTGTTGCTGAAATATTCAGAAAAGTTGACTACAGGGGTTACGTCTCACTCGAATTTGAAGGTAACGAAGATCCCCTGACAGCAATTCCCAAAAGCCTTGAAATCCTGAGGGAAGCATTTTCGTGGGAAGAGTAGCAGCGATAAACGTGTTCAATAAAAAGTTTCACAAAGAAATTATCGTGTCATTCAATATTTTTATGAAATGAAAAAATCATTACTGCTCTTTTTGTCCGGTTTTTTCTGCATTTACGGCAGTGCCCAGAAATATGAACTTTTATCTCCCGACGGTAAGCTGAAAGCTGAAATAGAGATCAACAATGGGATATTTGCCGAACTTCACAAGGGAGGATCTGAAATTGTAAGACTTGAAAACCTTTCTCTCGAAACCACGGTTATCAGTCAGCAGAGTTCAAAATATAAAGTAAGGAAAGCAACGCGCAGATCAGTCAATGAAATTATCAAACCGGAGATCCGTGAAAAGGCATCGGAACTTGTCAATATATTCAATGAGCTGGAATTAAGGTTCAGAGCCGATTATGCGATAACTTTCAGATTATTTAATGAAGGACTTGCTTATCGTTTTTCTACATCGCTGAATGAGGATCTTATTATTGATAAGGAAAACCTTGATATTTTACTATCGGCACATGATTCTGCAAGGTTCCAGTCATCAGAAGGTTTCAATTCTCCCTATGAAACGCCTTATGAATTTAAAAGTCTGGCAGGAATAGAAAAAGGTAAATTATGTAATCTCCCGTTCCTTGTTGAAAAAGCGAATGGATCATTCCTGATGATAACTGAAGCCGATCTTTATAATTATCCGGGTTTATGGCTTAGGGGAAGCGGAAAAGAACAGCTTACAGTTGCGAATCCTCAATATCCGGAATCATTTACAACCAAAGGGAATGCTTATGTTCAGGGACAGGTTGCCGGAGCCTTTAATTACATTGCAAAGGTCAAAGGAACCAGGACATTTCCCTGGAGGATCTTTGCTGTTGCAGACGATGAAGCCGGCCTGATTTCGAATAATATGGTTTATCTGCTGGCCTCGCCATGCGTGGTAGCTGACCCTTCATGGATAAAACCAGGCGTTGTAATGTTTGACTGGTGGGCAAAACATAATATTTACGGGGTTGATTTCAAATCGGGGATAAATACGGAAACTGCAAAATACTTTATCGATTTCTGTGCAGAACACGGATTCAGATATTTTCTTTTTGATGACGGATGGTGCCCGGGAGATAACATACTTAAACCGGTTCCCGGATTGAATATGGAAGAAGTAACCTCATATGCAGAATCGAAGGGAGTGGATATCATGTTATGGGTTATATGGAATACACTCGAAAAACAATGGGACGAAGCTTTCAGTCTGTTTGAGCGTTGGGGCATAAAAGGTATTAAGATGGACTTTATGAACCGTGATGACCAGCTTATGGTTGAGTACTATGAAAGGGTTGCCCGTACCGCTGCTGAAAAGAAAATGGTTGTTGATTTTCACGGGGCATATAAACCATGCGGATTACGCAGGAAATATCCGAATGTACTTACACGCGAAGGACTGATAGAATTTGAATATAACGGCTGGACAAGTGAGGCTGATCCGGAACATCATAATTTGTTACCTTATATTCGGATGTTCACAGGGCCGATGGATTATATCCCTGCAACAATGCGCAATTCAACTAAAGATAATTTCAGAGCTTTAGGTGATTACCCTATGGAACAGGGAACACGTGCTCATTCAATGGCATTGTTTGTTATCCTCAACAGTCCGATGACAATGCTTCCCGATTCACCCTCAGATTATTACCGCGAGAAGGAGTGTACGGAATTCCTTACAAAAATTCCTGTTGAATGGGATGAGACCCGTCTGCTTGACGGCAAAATCGGGAATTATACAGTTCTGGCACGCCGGGCAGGGGAAAACTGGTTTGCGGGCGCTATCACCAACTGGGATAAGCGTGAAATTGATCTTAAAACAGACTTTTTAACCCCCGGCCGGTACAGGCTCGAAGCAATCATTGATGGCATTAATGCAGACAAAAGAGCGGAGGATTACAGGAAGATTGAAATGGTTTTCAATGC
>CAZWUB010000023.1:25871-30457 GCA_964637415.1 uncultured Rikenellaceae bacterium | reverse complement strand
GGGCGAATAGATTGAATTCAGGTTTGCAAAAGACACATTCGCATTAAATAAAAAGACTATTATGAACAAATTCTTGTATGCAGTATTAATAATTGCCGTTTGCATTTCGTGTAATTCTTCACAGAAAAAGTCAGAGAAACTATTGGCCGAACAGATACAGGGCAATGAATATTTTTCATTCACAAAGCAGAAAGCTCTGGAGATAATGAAAAGCGGTTTCAATGCCGGAGATGGTTATCGTGAAGTATGGATAAGGGATTACAACACTTTCATTGAGCTTGCTGCAGAAGTGCATCCATCTTCTGAGCTAAGGGAAAATCTCATGGTGTTTTTCCGGATGCAGGGAGAGGATGGGAATATTCTTGACGGATTTACTCCCATTGACACAGTCGGGGAAGTCGCTTATGATTTTTATTATACAGATCTGGAACCACGTTATGCCGGGCATAAAAATTCTGTGGAAACCGACCAGGAATCATCATTGGTTCAAGCCGTTTATAAATATATTCATCTGACATCAGATACGTCAATATTATCAGAACAGGTTGCAGGGAAAAGTGTGGCAGAGCGACTTGAATGGGCAATGCGATATCTGACCGATTACCGGTTCAATAAGGAATACGGGCTGATTTTCGGGGCTACCACCGCCGACTGGGGAGATGTTCAGCCTGAACACGGATGGGGGGTGGACTGGGATGAGAACACCCATCCGGCAATTGATATTTATGATAATGCAATGTTCATAATAGCTCTGGAAAATCTGAATGAAATGGTTCCTTCGGTCAGAGAAAAATGGCTACCCATGAAAGACATGGTTTCGGGAAATGTGCGAAAATATCTCTGGGATGAGAAGAATCAAAAATTCATTCCGCATATCTATCTGGAAAGGGGCTCTCCCTTTCCTGCAGATTTTGATGAAAATCAGATTTATTATTTCGGGGGAACTGCCATAGCCATTGAAGCAGGACTTCTCTCAAAGGAAGAGATAAAAATTTCAATTGATGAAATGGTAAAAAGAGTTGAGGTTGCCGGGGCCGCATCAATAGGACTGACTCTTTATCCGCCATATCCGGAAGGTTTTTTTGTCAACAAGATCATGAATCCTGAATACAATTATCAGAATGGTGGCGACTGGACATGGTTTGGAGGGAGGATGATACAGCAGCTGATCCGTTACGGGTTTGTACAGGAAGCTTACGAGCAGGTTCAGCCAATGGTTAAAAGAGTTAAGGATAATAATGGGTTCTACGAATGGTATTCTGTGAATAATCAACCAAGAGGCTCCGGGACATTCAGGGGCGAAGCAGGTGTACTTTTCAAGGCAATTATTATGTTCGAAGATTTTGCGGCAAAAGTCAAAAAGAATAATTAATAAATTTGTAAACCGCATTTCATATTAAACTGAGTTAGACAATTTTTTTACCGGATTAAACACCAATGCTGAACTGTCCGGTAAGCAACTTCTAAAAAAAGAAATAAATGAGTGAACAAGTAAAGGAAAGGATCAGAATAATTGACAGTTATAAATCTTATTATAACTGGGAAGATAAGACTCCCGATCAGCAGCTCAGATGGATTAAGTGGACAGCAATCCCCGAGTTTATTTTCGCGGTTTTTTTTCTGGGCTTTATTATTGTTATATCTGCAATAAGTGTATTTTCAGAAGGACCGGGTGATGTCAGGTGGGGGAAGGCCGGATTACTTGTTTTTATAGTCCTGAGCTATGCTTTCCGTGCACCGGTAACTCTTATCGAATTCGTATTAAAGAATCACAAAAAGAAGATTCAGGGACTTGACAAAGATTTCAGTCGTGATATCAATTCAGATCTGCAGGCGATAATTGGCAGGCTGAATTCAAGGCGAGAAAGGTTAATTATCGTTGGTGTACCCACTATCATAATTCTTATTGCAGCAATATTTCAATATTTTGAGTTTAACCCTTACTGGAATGCATTCGCCTGGGCTGTTTTGTTTTACGGAGTCTTTATGCTGGCAAGGATTTTCATCAACATAAGAGTTGTTATAAATAATATTTCCTGGTTTGATAGAGCATAATCAGCCACTCAGGAATAATTTTAATTAAGCAATTAATTCCCTGATCCTGGTTAAATCTTAAAAACAACCATTATTCTATGATCTTAGAACAGACTTATGACCTGTTAAAAAATCGGTATAAAAACCGGCTTGATAATCTGCTTGTTTCAGATATCAGGATAGGTATTTATCTTACGGCCGTACGACTTTCTGATGGAAGTATCGGCACTGCAGCAACGTTGACAGGAGATCATCCTTTCTGCAAAATGAAAAGCAGGGATTTCGGAGATTTGTCGCCGCTTAAGATAAGTGGACAAAAGGTGGTAAATATCCTTGAATCAGAAAAAAGTTCACCTGTTATTTCATCAATAAAAACCGCGGTTCTGAGTGCCATATCTTCCGGAATAATTTTTTCAGGGAATTATAACATTGTTGAAAATTGTGATCCGATAGATCTGGTTGATCTTATTCCCGTTAAGACAATTACAATTGTTGGTGCCTTTCAATCTTATATCAGGAAGATATCCGGTACAGGGAATAAACTTTATGTACTCGAATTGAGTGAAAATGCGTTTTCACCTGAGCATAAGAAATATTTTGTACCCTCACAGGAATACGGATCAATTCTTCCCGATTCGGATATTATAATTATAACCGGCCAGACACTTGTGAACGGGACTATAGATGATTTGCTTAAAGTAATTTCTCCGGAAGCTTGTGTTATTATAACCGGCCCATCAGGTAATATAATGCCGGATATACTTTTTCAGAATAAAATCAGTATTATTGGAGGAATAAGGATCACTGATCCTGACAAGCTTTTTAAGATTGTAAGTGAAGGAGGGACCGGGTTTCACCTTCATGAGTATTGCGCCCGGAAAATATGTATCCTGAGAAGAGATGAAGTACACATTAAGTGAAAAGTGGATAAAGGCTTCAATTGCCGGTACAATATGGGCTGCATCCGAGATTGTTCTGGGTAGTTTTCTTCATAATCTGAGGGTTCCTTTCAGCGGAAATATTCTTACAGCTATCGGAATAATAATTCTTATATCGATAAGTTTTATCTGGCGTGAGCGTGGCATTTTCTGGCGGGCGGGACTGATTTGTGCCATAATGAAAACCATGTCACCGAGCGCCGTAATTTTCGGGCCGATGATTGCAATAATTGCCGAATCGCTTCTTCTCGAATTATCGGTAAGGATTTTCGGCAGGAACATGGCAGGTTTGGTTATTGGTGCCATGCTTGCAATGTCGTGGAACCTGTTCCAGAAAATAGCCAACTATATAATTTCTTACGGATCAGATATTGTTGAGGTATACAACAGCCTTCTGAGGTTTGCACAGAAACAGCTTAATATCCAGACTGATATTGTATGGCTCCCAATAATTATTCTCCTTGTTGTTTTTGCACTGTTCGGACTGCTGGCAGGGATTATCGGGATTTTAACAGGAATGAAATTGCTTAAGCAGCCCACCCCGGAATTTTCAGTCAACAGTAATATTTCTGATAATGCTATCAGAAAAAATTCAGGTGGGGATTTTAAATATTCGATTGCCTGGTTGTTGCTTGATATTACTTTAATGGTTTGTTCCTTTTTATTGATTTATTATACACCCTGGTATGTGTGGAGCTTCGTTATTGCGGGAATTGTTGTTTTGTGGTCAATACGATATAAAAGGGCTTTTCGCCAGATCATGAGACCCGGGTTCTGGATATTTTTCATCATTATTACATTACTCACGGCTTTTGCTTTTACTGTTGCACAGGGGGGTAGTATTTCGTGGGCCCAGGGTCTTCTCACCGGGATCCAGATGAACTTCAGGGCAGCTGTCATTATTACCGGATTTGCAGTTCTGGGAACTGAATTGTATAATCCTGTGATAAGAGATTTTTTCCAGAAGACAGCACTTAAAAATCTTCCCCTGGCCCTTGAACTCTCTGTCGAAAGTCTGCCTTTATTCATCGGATCAATACCGGATCTAAAAAGCCTTGTCAGAAAACCAGTTTCAATTTTTTATAGCGTATTATCTCAGGCCGACCGGCGATTGACAGAGTTAAAATATGGAAGTGCCAATGCAAGGAAAATATTCATTGTCAGCGGACCGGTTGGCGGAGGTAAAACAACTTTTACAAGGAATATAACGGAGTTCCTGAAAGATCAGGATATTAAGTCAGAAGGGATACTGTCAGAACGTATTATGGCCGGATCAAGGACAACGGGTTATGATGTTGTTGACTTAACAACCGGGGAACGCGAAATGTTTCTAAGGGAGGATGGAAATCCGGCAGGAGAAACAATCGGTAAATTTTATATCTATCCTGCTGGTCTTCAAGCCGGAAGATCAATTCTCGAAGCCCTGGTCTCAGAAAAAACAGGTATAGTGATAATTGATGAAGTAGGCATGCTGGAACTTCAGGGGAAAGGCTGGCATGATTCTATAAGTGAATTACTTGAAGAATCCTCTAACAATATATTAATGACTGTAAGGGATAAGTATGTTGATGATGTTAAAAAGAAATGGAACCTTACGGAAGCCATCATTTTTAA
>CAZWUB010000023.1:12743-25771 GCA_964637415.1 uncultured Rikenellaceae bacterium | reverse complement strand
ACAATTTCGATTATACAGACTGCCATAGCTTTTTTCCAGCCGAATTCTTTCCAAAGAACTGCAATCGTTGCTACACAGGGGACATAGAACATACTTACAACAGCCAGGGTTATCATTTGCTGAGATGTGAGCACCTCGGCAAATTCAGTAGTTCCCAGGTAAGCAGCAAGCATTACAAGAATCAGTTCTTTCCTGAGTATTCCGAAAATCAGAAGAATTCCGGTGATTGCCGGAAGGCCCAGCCATGTTACTGTTACCGGACTGAGAAATGATGAGATTGCCGGCATCCATCCTGCAAGGTTAATGGCCTGGATCACTATTCCGGAAATTATGACTATCGGTGCAGCTATATATATAAATTCTTTGAGCGCGTCCCAGGTCTGATAAAGTATTGATTTCAGCTGTGGTGTTTTATAGTCGGGCATGGGCATAATCAGTTCTACAGGCTCACCGGGAAGAATTTTAGATGATATTTTACCGGCAAGAAAGATTATAATTGTTGCAAAGAGATATAAACCCAGAGCCCACCAGATCCCTACATATTTCCCGACAAGGCCAAATACTATTACCGAGACTGCTGAACAAGGTACAAGAGTTACAAGGACTGCAGTAATGAACCTTTCCCTTTTAGTTTCCATTATTCTGCAGGAAAGACAGCCCGGCACATTACATCCTAATCCTATTATAAAAGAGATGCAGCCCTTTCCGTGAATACCCATTTTATGCATCAGGTTATCCATGAGGAATGAAATTCTTGCCATATAACCCCATTCTTCAAGAATATACAGAAATATATAAAAAGGAAGAATATATGGCAGAGCTATCTGAACAAGGGCAAGAACACCTTCAATTCCCGACCATACAAGGGCGGCAATAAATGTAACTCCCAGGTTATTGTTCCACCACGCGTGCCAGTTCTGGAAAAGTTGGTCCAGATTTGATGAAAGCCAGTTTCCAAAGCTGAAAACGGAAAAGAACATTGCCCCGATTATCAGTATCATAACAAGATAACCTGAAAACCTGTGTGTGGTGATAATATCCAGCCAATCGTTCACAGACATCTTTTTGTGAGGTGTCATTGTCACGATTTCCCTCGTTATCTGAGAAGCAAGATGACTTCTTTCATCAGCTATCACCAGAGAGGAGTCATGTCCGTGAATATCCTCAAGCCTTGTCTCATAAAGCTTTGTTTTTTCTATGATTGCGGGCTTTAGTCCCCGGATAAGCTTTACAATTTCACTATCTTTTTCAATAAGTTTTATGGCAATCCACCTGTCAGGATATGGAAGCTGAACATCTTTTAATTCTTCTGAAAGCTGACTGATACAATTTTCAATCTCCTTGCCATATTTCAATATACCCCGGTCATTTTTTCCTTCTTTGAGTTCAATGACTTTATCCATCAGTTCTGTCAGTCCCGTTCCGCGTGAAGCTACAGTCGCTATTACCGGAGTGTTGAGTATTTTCTGAAGTTTACCTGTATCTATAATAATACCCTTTTTTCTGGCAACATCGATCATATTCAGAGCGACAATAACCCGGCAACCAAGTTCAAGGAGCTGAAGTGTGAAAATAAGATTCCTTTCAAGGTTGGTTGAATCGATGATGTTAATTACTACATCGGGCTTATGCTTTATTATATATTCACGGGCAATCAACTCCTCAACAGATAATGTTGTAAGTGAATATATACCTGGCAGATCAAGGACGTCAATTGTATAGTCTTTATAATATAAGGTACCCTCAAGCTTTTCAATAGTCTTTCCGGCCCAGTTGCCTGTATGCTGATGTGATCCGGTGAAATAATTGAAAACGGAAGTTTTGCCGGTATTCCCCTGTCCGGCCAGTACAACATTTATCTTTTTAACCTCATTCATTTTTGCCTGACAAGTATCTTTGATGCCAATCCTCTCCCCAGAACCAGTTTGGATCCTGAAACCTCAACCTGAACCGGACCGGCAAATAATGATCGTCTTAATACAGTAATAATTGTTCCCGGACTGATTCCGAGATCAGCCAGCCGTTTTGTCAGGTTCCTCCCGCCGTTAAGTGATACAATGGTTCCTGACTGGCCATCCTCCAGTTCAATGAGACTTAAGTTATTTTTATTGAGTTCCATTTGTTATTATATGTTCATCTTATCAGTTAGTATTCTTATAATTTATTTATCTTCCACATGCCTTAATCCTTCTGCAAAAAGATTGTTTATGTGGATATCATCGAGTGAATAATAAGTCACTTTGCCTACTTTGTTGTATTTAACAAGTTTCATATTCCTTAATGTCCTCAGCTGATGGGATATTGCCGAATTGGTTGTTCCAATAATTGATGCAATATCGCTTACACACAATTCATTTTCCTGACTAAGGGCAAATATGATCTTGGTGCGTGTGGGATCGCTCATAGCCCTGAAGGTTTCGGCCAGGTAATGAAAGAAATTTTCAGATTTCATCTTGCTCTTCACCGACTTAACCTTCTTTCCTTCAATAAATTCAGTTCCGGATGACCCTGGTTTTTTCTTAAGCATTTAATGTAATATATGAACAATTGTTCAATTGTTTGGCAAATATAAATAAATTCAGGAAAGAATGCAGTTCCGGTGAAAAGATTATTTGAGCTTTACGAAGTGACAATTAAACACCTCCTTGGTGTCCTTTGTGATATCCTTTGTGTCCTTTGTGGTTAAGTAAGCATTGTTTTTTAAACACAAAGAGCACTAAGTACACACAAAGAACACAAAGGCAAGAAGTTAAATTAATAATAAAATGGGGATCAATGCATATTATTATTTATAGAGGAGTGATAATGATCTTTTTGAAAAATATCTCAGCGCCTTCAGACTGGATTTGTATTTTACCCTTATGAGGCTTAACATCAAATGCCTGATTAACAAGAACGCCGTTCAGCCATATATGGATCTCGTTTCCCCTGACAATACATTCGATAAGATTCCATTTTCCTGCAGGTTTTTCTATATCATTGGCGCCCCGGAAATCTTTAACATCTTTCCAGCCCGGATCGCGTCCAAACCAGTTTATCCGACCGGAATTTATTTTGACTTTATTACCCTCAGGCTGGAATACATAGGAATTACCCTGCTTTTCAGGGGCAACGGGAGAGGTTATTGAGAAATTACTGCTTCCGTCACCAACAACAATAAAATCGCCTGTTCCTCCTTCAATGATCTGGCATTCTATTGAATACATCCAGGTTCCAGAAGAGGCTCCGTCTTCCCCGACAGAATGTAACAAAATTCCGCTGTCTCTGGTCTTTTCTGTTCTTGGAGAATATGTCTGATCACCCCATTTAAACTTCACGGTCAGCTTATAGTTTTCAAATTCATCATTTGTTGTTATGCAGCCATATTCTTCACCAGAGATCCTGATCATTCCGTTTTTAACTGTAAAAACATTCAAAGGGTCAGTATTTTTTCCTTTTTCCTTTATGTAAGTATACCAGCCATCAAGGTTTTTACCATTAAATAATTTGATGCTGGTCACCCCGGGTTTCTTTCCCCGAATTTCAGGCAAAGCTGAATTTTTATCCGGAGGGTATGAATTTGCCGGGATAATAAAAATGAAAAGGGACAGGATTATCAGGCAATGTTTTTTCATTTATTATTATGATTAATTGATTGTAAAGATAATTATTCTATTTGCATTGGTAGGGTTTTTTACTCTTTCGGAGCAAGCGAAACAATTTATCCATATAAATAGCCGCTACTGTAAAAGATGCAAATACAGCCAGATACCATATAACATTACCGAGGTTGATTTTCTGTTCTCCCCGGAAGCCTCTTTTTCTATCTTCGCTGGTGGCTCTGAAACCAGAATCCGGTAATATTTTTTCACTCTGTCTTTGTTGTCTGCCTCTACCTTTAATTCTTTCAGTTCTTTTCTCGCCCCGGGAAATTTTGCGACTTTGGTCGTTAATTACAATCCTGGTTTGTCCCTGTCCTCTGCCCCGGGTTATTCCTTCCTCATGCTGCTGTGGGGGATTCAATTTGAATATCCACACACTGCTTTCCCAGTAATTCAGTTTGCGGAAGGCTGTAATTCCTGTAACAATTATGGCAAGGGATAATATTGCGGAGCTAATTTTCCTTACCATTATTGGAATTTTTAAGTTTTAATCTCTGAAGGACCCAATTCCAGTGTAATCCGAGATGAATACCAAACAGTGCCAGAGTGATAAATGATGAGCTGGTATGCATTGCTCTCCAGAACCGCCTTGTACCTCCAAGGTCCAGCCAGGAAAAATCAATGGTCCTGGCAATAGCCATTCCACTTATTATCATCAGTATAATACCTGCAAGAAGCAGAATATCAAGAATATAACAAAATCTTACTCTCCCGGGACATTTTCTGAAAAAGCCGAGGGAAACATTTTTTATCCAGTTCCAGTTGAGTAACTTATGAAGGATAAAAAGCAAACCAATAATTAATCCTGCCCATTCATGGAAAGAGATCCCGTAAAAAGATTTCGGATCCATGAGCAAAAGCATCACAATTGTTAAACAGAGAGAAAGCAAAAATTTCAGACTGTTCATGGTGAATCTTTGAGGTTACTTTACCGGCAAATTAAGGAATATTAATATTCCCGTCAAATAATTATCATGATTACCTTATTAAGAGGTAATATTTTAATATACTCTTAAAAATGTGTATTTTAGCATTGATAATTTAAACCCGGAGGTTAATTAGCTGTTTTTATGTTAGATAATTAGTAGAACAGCCTGCTTCTGAACAGGATCATACTGATTAAAAACCGATAAAAAATGTCAGCCATGCAAAATGCAGCAGTAATTCTTTTATTCATAATTTCTGTTACCGCATCAGGTCAGAAAAAGATATCGAATGTTGAATTCATTGATTACAAGCGGCAGGTACTTCTTGCAAAGAGTGAAGCGATGAAAGCACAGGGGAAGCTTAATGCCGGAGAAATAATAGGTGCCGGATGTGATCAGATGTCGTGCTGGATTGAAATAGATTACAAAGGCCGGAAAGTTAAACAGAATGTAGGGGAGTATCTTACCGAGCTTACGGTTTATGAATTTGATTTCGGTGCGGATGCTGATCTTGAACTTGTTGTGATAAATGATCTTAAAGCGACTGCTTTCATGTATGTCTTTTCATATAGTAAGGGTATAATCCAGAAATTGTTTGAAAAGGAGATCAAGTCCGATAAGGTCGTTCTTAAGAAAGATTACATCGAATATTATCAGCCGGGAGGCAAGGAAACGATCTGGCATTATTATTTCGGCAGATTCTGGCTGATGACACCTTATGAGATCAGGTGAAAACTGTATTATCACAACAGAAATCTGACGCGACAGCAGGGAACTGATCTCAGGAATGTCCCCCGACAATAATTCTCATTATTTTCAGATTCAGGACAATGAATCGCCAGGCCTGCCACAGGATGTTCCTCCGCCAGAAAAGTGTTGATTTTGTCGGGAGGGGAGGGTAGGATTCGTCATAATAAGCACGTACAATATTTTTTGCCATAGTTCAGGAATTTAATTGATATAATAAAGAATATCATTCAGGGATCAGCCACCAGAAGGGATATCCTTTTGCTTTGTGAATAAACATATAATGTAAGAACAATTTTATCCAGTGACCTGCAAGACCGGCTTCTCCGACAGTGTAACTAAGGTCTCGTCCCCACTGAGGATATTTTTGCCAGTCCGGGACAATCGGGAAAACAGTCATTGTAGCGGCATTTCCCTTAATAATACCATAACCGGCCGATACGATACAGGCAGCTCCCATCTTTCCCATAGAAGCCTTATGTTTTAATTCGGGTTTGCCGGTTTTAATCTGTTCAACCAGATTAAGAGCCACAATTTTCCCTATCACTCCCGAAGGCATACCTGTTCTTGGGGGAGCCGGAGTAATAAGCATTCCACCGGGACTCTTCATAGGCTTTGATATCTGATGAGGAGGAGCAAATGCGATGCCCGGGGCATAGATGTTTGGGTATACAGGATTCTGATAGGTGGAAGGCCAGTCTTCAACTGACCAATCCCCGAATTCTTTGGGTGAGTAGTCTGCATCAACTTTCATAAAGCCGTTTGGTGCAAAAAGTTGTGAAGAGATGTCTTCACCTTTCCTGTTGAAAGCTTTTAAACCGACACCTGAAAAAGCCGGGATGAGCATTGCAAAATCAAAACCTGCAGTTTTCCTTTCACCTTCAAGTGTTTCATAATGGACCAATCCTTCTTCAACTTTAAAGACTCCCGCTCTTTTGATCCATTTAATACCATATTCTGCAAGGATTGATTCGCTGAAAACCTTTGTAGGGGTTATATAACCGCCCTGTTTGATGAATGCTCCTCCCATTCCAAAATCACCAGTTTCATATTCATTTGATATCCAGGTAATATCTGCCTTATCCTGTAATTTTCTTTCTCTTATCTGATGTGCAACATTGAGAGCATATTCAAATGCAGCCCCCTGACAGGTAGCTGCCGGATGCCCTGTACCAATAAGGAAGCGGATCTTTTCACCATTTTCCATCCTTGTAAAACACTTTTTCAGGGCCTCCCATGCTGAAGCAGCATGGTCATAAGAACAGACTGAATAGGTGAATTTACCCGGGCCAAGGCCTTCTGTTGCTTCAAAATTCAGCTTCGGACCGGTGGCATTCACAAGATAGTCGTATTCAATATTTTCCGTTTGACCCTTTTTAATTTCATCAGTATATTCAATAGTAACAAAAGGATTTTCTGATGAACTGCCCCCTTCCGGGAAGATTGATGTTGCTTTAGCCTGTCGGAAGTCAATGCCCCATCTGTCATAAACCTTTTTCAGTTTGAAGCGAACCTGATCAACACTCATTTTACCGACACCCACCCAGATATTGGATGGTATCCATTGATAGTATGCCGATGGACTTGCTACAATAACATCGTGTTTCCTTCCAAGTTTTCTTTTAAGAAAAGCCGCGGCCGTGTGGCCTGAAATACCGGCGCCCAATACTAAAATTTTTGCCATATCGGAGCATTTAAAAATTATTATAACGATCTGTTATCGGTTTTAACGGGTTGTTAAAATACCAAATTTTGTTGATTTAAATTAATTTATTGATAATAAATACAATATTACGATTATAAAGCGTACCTTGCGCCACATTTTAATATAATCACATTATGAGTAAAGGAGTTGTTAAGTTTTATAATGAATTCCGCGGATTCGGGTTCATTAAAGAGGAGAATTCACCAAAAGAATATTTTGTGCATTCTTCAGGGTTGAAGGATACCATTAAGGAAAATGATATGGTTACCTTTGATCTGGAACAGGGAAAAAAAGGATTAAATGCAGTAAATGTTAAACTTGCTTAGTTTATTTATTATAATCATTTAAAATTTTTGGTCCCGCCCAGAGCGGGACTTTTTTTTAAAAATACGAAAAGATATGTTTGAAAAAAAAGCAGTTGTTTTTAAATCACCCGATCTTTCCAAACTGAGAGAAGTTATTATTGATCACAGGACGAAAATCTATATAGCACCGGGTGCGGATATTGATGAAGCCAGAACCCGTTATTTAAACAGGATCACAACAAAAAGGACAAAATAAGAGATTATTTACATTTTCAGAATGATAATTACCAGTATAATTTTTTCTATAATTGCTTTATTAATTTTCAGGAAAGCGCCGGCCAGTAATAAGTTTTCAATTTTTATGCTGAGGTTAAAAAGAGTATTTGTAAAGTAACTGTATAAAATTCCCGGGGATTAAAAACCCGAAAATCAAACTATAGTGATGATCCTTCGATTGTCTTATATAATTAAGAAGTTCAGATCGATTGTCAGCAAGGATCATTGGGTATTAATTAAAGCCTTTATCGGTATCAATCTGTTATCTTCTCCGGTGATTGCCGGCAATAATCAGAAAGCTTCATTTATTCATAATGGTCTGAAGAGGACATATAAATTTTATATGCCATCATCATATAATAAATCTGCGGGCATTCCTCTGGTTCTTGCTTTACATGGCAGGGGAAGTAACGGGAGGGGTATGATTTTACTTACCCATAAGGGTTTCAATAAGCTTGCAGATAAGAATGGATTCATTGTAGTTTACCCTGATGGCATTGAGCTGAACTGGAATGATGGCCGGATTGATGAGGAAGCTAATGACCAGGCACATAAGGAAAATATGGTATCTTCCCTTTAAGCTTAATGAAAGACCGCGATTGAGAACGCTGTCCGCTGAAATCAGTGTCAATGAAATTGTTGAAGTATCCCATAAGCATAATGTATCAGTTACCGCCTATTTTGTATCAGTTTATCTTTTTTCACTACAGAAGATATTCATACTGAAAAAGGGGAGAAGTACAGCAGCAAGCCGGAAAGTCCTGAGGATTGAAGTGCCTGTAAACATGGGAAACCTGGTTAAAATCCCACAATCGCGTGAGGTAGAAAGGCTGATTTTAAAGCATCTTTCTGATGCAGGTATTCATGTCAAGATTATGGATAATTATTAAATTCACGTATCATGGCTTTATGTGTTAATTGCGGAGTCGAACTGGATGAGGGTTTGAAAATTTGCCCCCTTTGTGGTAAAGACCCATCGGACCTGACCGGGCAGGAACCTGTTCCTGATTGCTACCGGAAGAGCGTGGTATTTCCCTGTAGGGCTTCCTGTTACAATTACTTTTGTTATTGCGACAGGTATCATCATTTTTCTATACAGTAAACTTCATCTTAACGGGTTGAATGTTATTGCTGCCGGGCTGATAGTATTATCAGGTTCCCTTATTACACTTGAAATAATACTTGATAAATATCTGAAAGGGGCTGTGGATATGCGTTGGTCACTCATTACGGGAGTTTCAATACTCTCTGTGGCACTGATATTATTCTTTTATTATTACCGTCTGAAAAAAGGAAACCGTTTGGACAGTTTTTTTCATATATAAATGTCAACACGGAGATCATAAGCTGTAAAACAGTTTATTCTGTTATATCCCAGATACCTGAGGCTCTTTCAAGTTCTATAAGCGCCAGGGTATATTCGAAGAGTGCATCAAGGTGATTGATCCGCAGTTCAATGTAGGTTCTCTGAGCATTCAGTACATCAATCAATCCGCTTTCTCCATGTTGATATGAATAAATACGTCCCTGAAGTATTTTTCCGGCATCGTCGATCAACCCCGGATTATAATGAGAGGCTTTTTTTCTCTGGGCGACGAAGTTGTTATAAGCCTGAACAACTTCCGTGGTAATCTGCAGTTCTGTTTCTTCGTACAGTGTAAGGCTTTGCTTTACAGCCAGGTCAGCTGCCTGAAGGGATCCTTTATTAAGTCCTGAAAATTTTAACGGAAGGGAAATTCCTGCACTGAGTCCATTGTATTCAGGTGCAGGTGCAATTTCATTCCGGACGACAGTATTATATGAATAACCCGCTTCAATGCTGATTTCAGGAGAACGTTCAGCTTTCAGCATTTTAAGATGCTTCTCAGACACTTCTTTGTTCTTAATTGCTACAATAAGTTCTGATCGGTTTTCAACAGCAGTTGCAATAAGATCATTAAGTTTGAAATCACGATTCTGAAGCGGGAAATTACCGGATGGATTATCCAGAGTATCAGAATATTTTTTCCCCTGCATTGTCATTAGTTTCAGATATGAATTTTGCATATCTGACAGACTCTGGTATACTTCACTAAGCTGTGAACGTGCTTCGAGTGAAGATTGCATTGCATCGAGGGATGATACTTCACCGGCCACAGACCTTATACTGTCAGTTCTGGCAAGCTGTGATAGTTGATCATAAATTTCTTTCTGAAGAAGATTAATTTTCTGATTCCTCAAAGCTTCGAAATAAATAAATGCCGCTTCTGCTCTCAGGTTCCGGAAATATACATCAAGCATCATCTGTGAAAGTTCGTATTGTGAACGGGCCAGAGCTATTCCTGCCCTGCGTCTGTTTCCAAGGCTCACAGGATAGCTTATACCTGCTTCAACAGACTGTCCCATCTGAAGTGTTTTGTCTTCGTTATTTGAATATGCTACAGATATTTCAGGATCGGGAAATATCTTTGAGGCTTTTAATTCAGCTTCTGCAATTGTAACATTGAGCTTACCTGCAATATAGCCAAGATTCCCTTCCAGGACACCTGAGAGATAATCTGATAAGGACACCTGATTATAAATCTGATCCGATGTTTGCTGAGAAAATGAAATGTTTATATATGTTGTTATAAAACACAGATAAACTGTTAAGGTTTTACAGAGTTTTTTCATCGACTTCGGGAATTATCTTTTCAGAGTTGTTCAGGAACTTTTTTTCCATTATAAAGTACAAAGCCGGCAGTACCGTCAAAGTAATGATGGTACCGAATATCAGTCCGTAAACTATTACAGTTGCAAGCGGGCGCTGGACATCTGATCCGATATTTGTTGACAATGAGGCGGGAACGAGTCCGAGTATGGCAACAGAAGATGTCATAAGGATCTGACGGAAGCGATGGGTTGCACCACTGATAACGGCATTTTTCAGTATTACACCCTCTTTTCTTAGGTTATTGATATGTGATATCATCAGTACGTCATTCATTGTGAAAATTCCGAAAAGGGCAATGAATCCTACTGCAGAGGAAACATTGAATGACATTCCCGCAATATTCAGGGCAACCATCCCGCCAAAGACAGGGAAAGGCAGCAGTGCAAGCTGAAGCCAGGCCTGGCGGAAATTCCCAAAGCTCCAGAAAAGCAGAAGGAACATAAGTGCAAGCGATAAGGGGACTATGAGGATGAGACGTTGAAAAGCTCTTTTCTGGTTATCAAACTGTCCGCTCCACTTTAAATTGAATTGTTCATGATCATAAGTGATATTTTTTTCAATAGCGTCACCTGCTTCTTTGAGAAATGAAGTTATATCGCGGTCGCGCATATTTATCCTTACAGTAAGGAACCTGCTGTTTTCTTCCCGGTTGATTATCCCCGGACCCTTTGTTGTTGTGATCAGAGCAACCTGTGATAGAGGTATTCGGGAGCCACTGGCGGAGGTCATCAGAAGAGAACCAATTTTTTCGGGTGTTTCACGTGATTGTTCATTATATCTGCAAATCACATCATAAACCCTGTTGCCTATAAAAACCTGTGAAATTGCTTTTCCTCCTATTGCAACTTCTATTAGTTCCGACACATCAGATACATTCAGACCGTACAGGGCTATTTTGTCGCGGTTTGCTTCTATCTGCAGCTGTGGGAGAGGAGGTTCCTGTTCAATACTAACATCTCCCGCCCCTTCAATTTTATGTACAGCAGATACAATCTCATCAGCAATCCTTCTTGCCTCTTCCTGGTCCTCTCCAAAGATTTTAATTGCAAGATCGCTGTGGGAGCCTGCTATCTGATCCATTACCATATCAATTATCGGTTGTGAAAAGCCGACACTGTATCCGGGTAATTTTGCCAGATCAACAGTTAATTCATTTATAAGATCATCCTTTCGTTTGCCTTTGGGCCATTCTTTATATGGTATAAGACCGACACCGCATTCGGCATGTGAAGTTGAGAAAGGATCGGTACCTTCATCATCCCTTCCTACCTGGGTCATAACATATTCAATCTCGTCATATTTCATCAGGTGACTTCTGAGAGTGTCAGCCATTTCTTTTGATTTTGTAAGGGTAATCCCCGGAGGGAACTGAACCTGCAGCCATAGTGAGCCTTCGTCAAGTGTGGGGAGAAAATCTTTTCCGACAGTTGTTGATAAAATCACTGTTGCTGCCAGTATTCCTGCAAGGGGTAGAAATATCTTTTTTGGTTTTTCAAGCAGGCGTTCAATAAATTTTCTGTAATATTTTGTCAGTTTTTCAAGCCATTTATTTTTGTAAACCTTCTGAGGTTTGCGATAGATGGCGAAAGATAATCCCGGAATAAGCATCAGAGCAACAGCTAAAGCTCCAAGAATTGCAAAAGCCACAGTATATGCCATGGGGGAGAACATTTTTTTCTCAATCCTTTCAAAAGTAAACAATGGAAGATATGCCATAATAATTATCAGCATTGAGAAGAAAATGGGCTTAGCCATTTCAATACAACGTAAGGCAATGTTTTCCTGCTGAAGTTCTGCAAATGGATTATCTTCTCTCTTCTTAAGGATAGTTTCAAGCATTACAATCGAACCTTCAACAATGATCCCGAAATCGATTGCTCCCAGAGAGAGGAGATTTGCCTGAATATTTGTAAAGTACATGAATATAAAAGCTATCAGCAGGGAGAGAGGGATAGTTATTGCTATTATTAATGCACTGCGCCAGCTCCCAAGAAAAATAATCAATACTCCGATAACAAGCAGTACTCCAAAAAGAAGAGTATGGGAGACTGTATTCAGGGTAGCGTTTACAAGATGGGTCCTATCCAGGAAGATATGGATGTTAACATCATCAGGGAGTATTTCATTATTCAGTTCATCGATCGCTCTGTGAACTTCTTCCAGCACAATTGAAGGATTTTCGTAACGGAGAAGTTGAACAATACCCTGGACACTTTCGCTGTATTCCCTCTCCCGGTCAGAATATCCGAATACACCTTTACGTTCGAAATTACCATATTTAAGAGTACCCAGATCACTCAGATAAATCGGGATGTTCCCTGTAGACCTGACAACTATTTTGCCAAGGTCATCAAGATCCCTTATCAGTCCGACACTTCTGATTATAAATGTAAGGTCGCCTCTGTCAAGCATACTTCCCCCGGCATTCGCATTATTATTATTAATGCTTTCCACAACCTCGCGCAGGGGGATATTATATTTTTCGAGTTTCTGCGGATCTATCTCAATCTGGTATTGTGTTGTAATTCCTCCGAAATTCTGAACATCTGCAACGCCCATCACCTGTTTGATCCTTGGGATAATAACCCATTTCTGAAGATCCGTCAGTTCCCGTAATGACTTTTCGGGACTTTCAATAATATAACGGCAAACTTCTCCGGTGGGAGATGTAAGAGGATTAAGTTCGGGTATTGCACCAAAGGGTAATTCTATTCCGGTAAGTCTTTCCTCAACCCT
>CAZWUB010000023.1:0-12643 GCA_964637415.1 uncultured Rikenellaceae bacterium | reverse complement strand
AATCTCCTGTTAATAAAGAAACGAAATAATCTTTCCATAATTTTTCTGATTACTGGAGATATATACCTCCTTCTGAGACTATTACGTTTCCTGGTTCAAGTCCTGTACGAACTACCATATTCTTTTCCGGAGCTGATATTACATTAACCTCCTTTTTTATGTAAGTTCCGGGGCTTGTCTGAACAAACAAAAAGCACCTGCCATAATCCTGCAAAACAGAGCTTGAAGGCACTATTATTGAATTATCAATTTTATGATAGAACCTGGCGGTAACAAACATTCCACATTTGAGTAACTGTCCCGGATTGTCACATTCAATATAGATCTCGACGGATCGTGTTTCCTCGTTCATAATGTTACCTATATAATATACTGATCCCTTTACAGTTTTTCCATGCATGCTTTCAGTGGATATTTCAACCTGATCCTGAAGGCTCACGGCTCCCAGATCATTTTCTTTTACAGATGCTATTACCCAGATCTTTTGAAGATCAGCAACTATGGCCACCGGATCGGAGTCAGCTCTAATATATTGACCGACAGTAATATTTGCCTGAACAATTTCTCCTGAAATAGGTGATCTGATTATAAGGGGGCGGGTAAGGTCGGCATCTTCCGGGTTGAGACTGAAAATTTTCAATATTTCCGATGTTTTTTCGTATTCTTTTTCGGCAAGATCAAATGCGAGCCTGGCTTCATCAAATTCCTTATCTGAGCTTATCCCTGATTCAAGAAGATCTTTTTTTCGCAGATAATTTTTTTGAGCAAGGTCTTTTTCACGGCCTGCCTGTATGAACATTCTTACTGACTCAAGGTAATCTGTGGAACTAACTTCAAAAAGAGGTGTTCCCTGTTTTACCTTTTGCCCCAGTCTGATAAATGATTTTACAATACGTCCTTCAAAGGGGACAGATATTTCTGCCTTGTGCCCCGAAACTGGCCGTACAACACCAGTTGTTGTAAACTGAACAGAATTCTCCTCCAGACCGACAGTTCGGAGAAGAAGCTTTGTACTCACGGGAGATCCGGCAGGTACAAAGACAGTGTCGCCGCTGATAATAATATTTCTGCTTTCAGCAGTCTCATGACCTCCCCTGAACCGATGTCGCTGCCGGTTACTAAAGCCATTCCGGTTTAGGTTTTTTTCCGGTTCATTTTGAGGTTGATTCTGACAGGCAGTGAAAGATAACAATAGGAATATGATAATAAATCTGTTCATATCAGTTTAAATAATACACATTATTAAAATTGCTTCGGTCCTTTTTGAGCTAAGCTTGTTTCAGAATTTTGAAAATGCCAGGTGTTTAATCAGCATGAATTACTGAAGGTGGACCTCTTAACTGATATGGAGTAACACGTATTCCGGGAGGAATGATTTTTTTGATTATTTTGATGATCTCACGTGCTGTGGCCAATATTAACAAGAGAGGAATTAAAAATGAAACTACAGTGGCTAAAATATTGTCAAGCGTGTAAATTAACAAGTACCCTGAATCATTATGATTATGGATAGGACTTCCATCCTGGCCTGGTTTGAAAGGATGTGAATGTACGATTATATTTCCGTCATGCAGGTGTGTATGATCAAATAAGGAAGTACTCGCGAAAAAACTGAGAAAAAGGATAAGGAAGAAACTCTTTGAAATATTATGCCGTAAAATTTTCACACAAGATGTTGTTAAATGCCCATCAAATATATGTATTATAAACAAACTAAATAAATTAAATAACTCTAATGGTTAAAAATAAGGCCCGTTTAATATATTTTAACCTTTAGAACTTATTAATTCCAGAGTTTTTTTATTCTTTATTTCAATCCTTTTACCTGTAATTCTTATTATACTATCTTTTTCAAATTCATTGAATATCCGGCTCACACTTTCCCTTGAAGCATCAATCAGATTGCCTATTTCTTCCTGGTTGAAAGGCAGGGTGAATTTATCGTTTTTATATATTTTGTCCGACATCTCCAGTAAAACATCAGCTATCTTACCCCTGATTTGTTTTTGAGTACGATTCGCACATCTGGTGAACATTTCAAGTTCACTTTTACACAGGTCTATCATTATTTCGTAGGAAAAGTCGGGGTTGGACATTAGCAAATGTTTAAAAGTTGACAGGTCTATAAAACAGACTTCTGACGTCTCAATTGCAGTTGCAGAATATTGGTTTATTTTAACATTGAAAGTTGTTGGTAATCCGAGATAGGATGGTGCTTTTACGATCTTTACAATCTGTTCATAGTATGGGCCCTCCAAATGGATTTTTGCCAAACCGCTCCTTAAATACACAACATTGGTTGAAAAGTTACCCTGTTTAATCAGGTGATCTCCTTTATGGAATTTCGTAAGAGCGCAATTAAAAGAAAGCCTTTCCGTTTCCTTGTCGCTTAATTTTAAAGCCGCTTTAGATTTCAGTGAACAATTGATGCATTCATTTTTCATTTTTGGCTTAAGATTTTGTGACATATATCACAAAAGTATATAATTAACTTCATATTACGTGTTTCTTATTGGCAAAATGGTTTGTTTTCTTTGTCAGATCATTAACCTTAAATTAGTTATCATGTCAGAAACAGAAAAACTTGTGATTATCAGTACCACAGGTCCTGAATATCAGGAGAAAGCCACGCTTCCTTTTGTCGTTGCAACTGCAGCACAATCAGTTGATGCTAAAGTTATTGTAATACTGCAGGCATCAGCCGTTCTGCTTGCGAAAAAAGGTATTGCGGAAAATGTTAATGCCCCAGGTTTACTTCCTTTAAAAAATTTACTGAATACGTTTCTGGAACTTGGAGGAGAACTACTTATCTGTTCACCTTGCATAAAAGAAAGGCATATTGGTGAAGGGGATCTTGTTCAGGGGGCCCAGCCCATTGCTGCCGGAACAGTAGTTACTGAGGTTTTGTCGGCAAAAGCAGTTCTCACCTACTAAAATGACGGATCATCAGAGGCATAGCTAAAAGTATAAATATGGTAGAAAAAGCAGATAATAGCCTGGATAAGGTCCGGGAGGAGTTGAATATTTTAAAAAGCAGGATTTCTTCACTTGAGAATGCCAGGAAAGATCAGCTATCAATTGCCATTGTTTCGGGGGATTTGGACAAGATCCTTGCAGTGATGATAATTTCACTGGCTGCGGCGGCAATGGATACAAAAGTTAAACTTTTCTTCTCGTTCTGGGCGCTTTCTGCACTCAGGGATAAAAACAGGAAAGCAGAAGGGAAGGATTTCATTTCAAAAATGTTCGGCATGATGCTGCCCGGAGGAAGGGAAAAGTTGAAATTATCAAAAATGAATATGGCAGGAATGGGTCCGGTAATGATAAAATATTTAATGAAAAAGCAGAATGTATTATCACTTGAACAGATGTTTAAAGAAGCTGCAGAGCTTGGGATTGAAATAGTCGTATGTGAAATGTCAATGAATCTTATGGGATTCAAAAAAGAAGAAATAATCGATTATCCTCATCTTACTTATGCAGGCGCTGCAACATTCGTCGCCGATGCAGGTGAGAGCAGTATGCAGTTATTTATATAGTATTTAAACCTATAATCATTTAATAAATAAATTATGACACCAGAAGAACTAAAAAACGTAAATGCTGCAAAGACAGTAGATGCCCGGGGTACAGCTTGTCCGGGACCGTTGCTTGAGGCTAAAAAAGCCATTGGTACAATAAAGTCCGGAGATATTATGGAAGTTCTTTCAGCTGATGAAGGAACAAAGGTAGATATCCCGAAATGGTGCACCAAGCAGGGACACGAATATCTTGGCACCCTGGAAGAGAGTGGTTATTTTAAGATCTTTTTAAAGAAACATTAGCAATGTCATTTATTGGCAGGAAAAGCGCCAGGATACTGGTTTTTTCCACCGAGAAGATTTCAGATCCCGCTATTGACATGGCGGGATTACTGAAATTACATTATCCGCCAACAGTATATACGATAGTGGTTCCCTGTTCAAGCGGTATAAAGCCCCGCTGGATCCTGCATGCTTATGAGAAAGGTTTTGATGGTGTATTTATAGCCGCTGATGGCAGTGATTGTGCATATGGAGAATCATGCACCGAAAAAACCGGGAAAATCGTTCAGAATACCCATGAACTCATGAAACAAAAGAATATAGAACCGGCACGCCTTCGCATGGCTGCAATATGTTCTGTTTGCAGCGAATCATTTGTTAAGCAGATG
Organism: uncultured Rikenellaceae bacterium; assembly: GCA_964637415.1. Classification (GTDB taxonomy): domain Bacteria; phylum Bacteroidota; class Bacteroidia; order Bacteroidales; family VadinHA17; genus LD21. The sequence continues at coordinate 8,451 of CAZWUB010000023.1, read as the reverse complement.
AGGAGCTTTAATGAATATTTACTTAAGATCTCAACAAATTAATTATGCAAGGAAAAATAATAAATGCCTCTTATGATGCACTTATTATCGGCGCGGGTATTGCTGGAGGTGAAGCAGCCCTGAATCTGGCTAATAACGGATATAAGGTCCTGCTGATTGAAAAAGATCTTTCAATCGGTGGTAAGATGATACTACTGAGCAAGGTTTTCCCGACTCTTGATTGTGCTGCATGCATAACAACACCAAAGGTATCGGAAATATCCAGGCATCCGGGGATAACAATTTTTACAGAAAGCGAAGTAACAGCAATAGTTAAGAAAGGTGAAAATCATTTTGAAGCCAAAGTAATTAAGAAGCCCCGCTATGTGGTTGCCGAAGATTGCACAGCATGCCAGTTATGTGAAGAAGCATGTCCGGTAAGTGTAGTTGACGAGTATCAGTATAATCTGGTGGGAAGAAAGGCTGCTTTTATTCCCTTCAGTATTTCAAGTCCGAGGGTTGCAGCTATTGATATCGAAAATTGTACTTTATGTGGTGCATGTGAAAAGGCTTGTCCTCCTAAATGTATTGATTTTACACAGGAAACGGAAGAATATCTTATAACTGCTGGAACAGTCATTATTGCCACCGGATTTAAACTTTTTGATCCTCTCAGAATACCCAGGTATGGGTTTGGGCATTATAAAAATGTTCTTACATCCATGCAGATGGAAAGGCAGCTGGCTCCTACCCGTCCGTTCAATACTGTACTCAGGCCGGGAGACGGCAAAGTGCCTTGTAAAATAGCCTATGTGCTTTGTACCGGATCGAGGGATGATACTGTCGGAAATCCGATCTGCTCCCAGATTTGTTGCATGTATTCAATAAAGCAGGCACAATTGCTTATGGGAGCCCTGCCAATGGCTGATGTTACCGTTTATTATATAAACATCAGATCTTTCGGAAAAGGATTCGAGGAATTTTATGATCAGGCCAAGGGTATGGGAGTTAATTTTATCAAAGGTAAAATAGGTAAAATAACTGAAAATGAAAAGGGTGATCTTATACTTCGATATGAAGATATCAATGAAAATAAAGTAAAAGAAGCAGAACATGACCTTGTGGTACTCTCTGTAGGAGTAGTTTCAAACAATGACCCTCTGTCGCTGTTCCCCGATGAGAAACTCAGGACGGATGATTATAATTTTGTTTACCAGCCTGATTCTCTAATCAGTCCCGCCAGGACAAGTATAAAAGGAGTTTTTGTTGCCGGAACTGCCAGCGGGCCGATGGATATTCCCGATTCTATACTTTCAGCAGGTTCTGCCTCATCGGAGGCAATTAGTTATTTAAAAAATAAATAATGAACAATAAAATTGGTGTTTACATCTGTCATTGCGGAGGCAATATTTCCGATTATGTAGATGTTGAAAAGGTAAAACAGGCGGTTGAGAATGACGATGGAATAGTTATTGCAAAAACCACAATGTTTGCCTGTGGAGATGCAAACCAGAAAGAAATGGTTCAGGATATAAAAGCCAACAACCTCGATGGTGTAATCGTTGCTTCCTGTTCCCCTAAACTACATCTTACAACATTCAGGGCTGTAACTGAAAGGGCCGGATTAAATAAATATAATTATGTTCATGCAAATATCAGAGAACAAGTTTCCTGGGCTCATTCAGATGATAAAGCAGGAGCAACGGAAAAGGCAATTAGTATTGTAAAATCGGCTATTGCCAAAGTACGTCTTGCCGAAGCACTTGAACCAAATAAATTCCCTGCGAAAAAAGCTGTGGCTGTTATTGGTGCAGGTGTTGCCGGAATGAGGGCAGCAATAGAACTTTCAAATATGGATTGCCAGGTAATCCTTATTGAGAAAGAACATTTCATAGGAGGCAGAACTTCCCAGTGGGATGTTCTTTTCACAACAAACCAGACAGGTAAAGAGATAGTTACAAGTCTTTATAATGATATAATCAGTCGTAAAAATATCACTTTGCTCACAGGAGCCGTGCTGGCAGGGAACAGTGGAAGTATTGGTGATTTTAAATTGAAAATAAAATTAATACCAAGGTTTGTCAGGGAAAAGTGTGATGAGGGAAACCTCAGGAAAGCTATAGCCGCCTGTCCTGTTGAAGTTCCTGATGAATTCAATTTTAATATTACTTCCCGTAAAGCAATTTATCATAATTTTCCCAGTGAATATCCACAGACTCCGGTAATTGATTTAAAAAATTGTACCCGGTGCGGGGAATGTGAAAAAATATGTCCAAGCGTCGATTTCACACAGGAGGAACAGATTCTGGATATGAATGTTGGATCAATACTGGTTGCAACAGGGTTTGATCCGTATACACCTGCTGAAGGGGAGTTTGGATTTAAAACTGTCAGTAACGTTATTACTCTGCCTCAATTTAAGAGATTGGTGGATCTGAATGATAATAAGCTCTTATATAACGGCAAAGAGGTAAAAAAGATAGCCTACATTTACTGTGTGGGTAGCCGTCAGGTTGATGGTGATAATAAATATTGTTCACGCTATTGTTGTACATCTGTTATACATGCCTCAATCCAGGTGAGGAACAAATTCAAAAATATTGAAAATTATCATTTCACGAGAGGCATAAGGACTTATGGAAAGCAGGAATCACTTTATGCCGAATCGCTGAAAGGCGGAGATATTTACCTGCAGTCTTATGAAGATGATCCTCCTGTTGTCATGAACGGGAACGGGAAAACCATCGTGAAGATAAATGACATTCTCACCGATAAAAAAGAGATCTCAGTTGAACCGGATCTTGTTGTATTGGTTACAGGCATGGTACCGAGAGCTGATAATTCGGTAGCTTCACTCTTTAAACTTCCCAGGGGCCGTGACCATTTCTTCAATGAGGTACATATGAAATTACGGCCCGTGGAGACGGTGATTGACGGGATAACTATTTGCGGAGCCTGCCAGGGCCCAAAAAACCTTATGGAATCTTCAAATTCTGCTCTTTCAGCTGCAGCAAAATCATTCTCATATATCAGCAAGGGAGAACTTGAGATTGAACCGATTGTGGCAAAGATTGATGACAGCCTGTGTACCTGGTGTTCAGCCTGTACCGAAGCATGCCCCTTCGATGCAATAAAAAAAGTTAAAGCAGGGTCGAAGGACATCGCAGAAATAAGCAATTCGGTATGCAAAGGGTGTGGCATGTGCCTTCCTGTTTGCCCGGTAAATGCAATAAATCTTATTGCCGGTTCGGATGAGGAAATCGAAAAAATGATCGATGCTCTTGCAGGCTGATGTCTGATAATAGATGGCTTAAAAAAATTACATTATGGAAATCGAAAAAGGGAAGACTTTTAAATATCTGAAAGAAAAAAGAGAGGTCACTCAGAAAGCAAAAGATAATCTTAAACAGTTCACCAGGATCAGAAAAGAGATTGTTGAATCACTTAAAGAAAAAGATATGACAATTGATGATCTGTCGGTAAAAACAGGAATGCCAAAGCATGAAGTTGTATATTATCTTATGACACTCATAAAATATGGTTATGTACAGGTAGGAAGTATTGATGAAATGGACGAGTATTATACTTACAAACTGAAAAAGTAATGGCTTCAATGAACACGAAATTCGGGAAGGATTTAAAAAAGTATGGTGCGTTTGATTTCAATGCATGTTATAACTGCGGGACATGTACCGCTGTCTGTTCTCTTTCAACCGAGGATGATTCTTTTCCGAGGGAAATGATAAGATTCAGTGTTTTAGGACTTGAAGATGAAATAAAATCCTCTCTTAAACCCTGGTTATGTTATTATTGCGGCCAATGTACCACTTATTGCCCGCAAACCGCAAACCCGGGAGAACTCATGATGTCATTGAGAAGATGGCTCACTTCTGTTTATGACTGGACAGGATTGTCGGGGCTCTTATATAAATCAATGCCATTGAGTATTCTGGTTTTATTTTTAGTGGCAGCCGGGGTAACAATATTTGCAGCTTTTAAGGATTTCAACCTGGAAAGGATTATGCATTCGGGTCATATTTTTGAAATGGTTGCAATTCTTTCGGTCTTTACAGTGATCTTTATTCCTAATCTGATCAGGATGTGGTGGTTTACAATACTTAAACCGAAAGTTAAAGTATCCCTCATGACATATATAAAAAGTCTTTGGGACCTCATTGTTCATATGTTCACACAAAAAAGAGCTCTCGATTGCGATGAGAATAAATTCCGGTGGTTAGAACATTTCATTCTTGTATTGGGTTATCTTTTGCTGCTTTTTACTACAGTTGTCCTTGACTGGTTTGCAACTGAAAGCATGTTCATTATCATACTGGGGTATGTTGTAAGCATTACAATATTTATTATAACAATTGATTTTGTTTATGACCGGATAAAAAAGAGCTGGGAGTTAAGCAGGTTTTCACAGATGTCCGACTGGATGTTTGTAATATGGCTTGCACTTATGGGTTTTTCAGCATTTGCCGTCAGGCTTTTTATCGATCTCGGCCTGCTGGAAATGAATTTGTGGCTCTATCTGGTTCATCTGATAATCCTTGCCCAGTGGGCATTAATAATTGTTCCGTTCGGAAAATGGACACACTTCCTTTACCGTTCTTTCGCCATGTATTTTCAGAGGCTGAAAACATAAACATTCTATTGATATCAGGTTCGGCGGTAAATTTTAAATTGATATACTTATGAAGATTTCGGTCCTTACAGATAATCATGCAGGTTCTCACACGAATGCAGAGCATGGATTATCATACCTGATTGAATTTGACGGGAAAAGAATATTATTTGATACCGGTCAAAGCGATTTGTTCCTTAAGAATGGGGCAACCATGAAAGTCAGCCCGGGGAATAATGATACAATAATTCTGAGTCATGGTCATTTTGATCACGGGAACGGACTCAGCCATCTTACAGGTGGAAGACTTATTTGCCATCCCGGATGTTTCGTTAAGCGTTACAGGAGGCAGGACAATATTTCAATCGGATTAAAAAATTCAAAGGCTGAATTGTCGTCAAAGTTTGACTTGCAGACTACAGATCAACCCCTGCAGATAACTGAGAATATTTATTTTCTTGGTGAGATTCCACGGGTAACAAATTTTGAATCACAAAAAACCTCATTTGTATTTGAGGACGGATCTCCCGATTTTGTAATTGACGACAGTGCACTTGCATTAAAAATGCCCGAAGGCCTGTTTGTTATAACAGGGTGCGGGCATTCGGGAATTGTTAATACATTAGAATATGCAAGAAAAGTAAGTGGTATCAGCAAACTGTACGGCGTGATGGGAGGATTTCATCTGAAAGAAAATGATGTTCAGACACAGGAGACAATAAAATACATCAGGGAGAACAATCTGACCCATATTTATCCATCACATTGTACTGAACTTCCTGCCCTGTGCGCCTTTAATAATGCATTCAGAATCCGTCAGCTGAAAACCGGGGATATCCTGACCTTCTGACTTCCCTGCCCGACTGGGGTCAGTCAGGCGGGCGACTTTTGACTATTCCGAGACTTACTGCTTACTTTCCGACCTCGGTTTTTGCAACTATCGTTTCTGCAAGCTGTTCAAATGCAGTAACTATCGCTTTATTTTTCTGACTGAAAACGCTTAATCCCTGTTCTGCAGCTTCACCAACTTCCATAACAAGCGGAATCTGACCAAGGAGATTGGTGTTGAATTCTTTTGCAAGCTTCATACCTCCACCTTTACCGAAGATGTAATAAATCTCATCGGGATGCTTTTCGGGAGAGAACCAGGACATATTTTCAATTACTCCCAGGATAGGTACTTTGAGATCGGGATTAATGAACATTGAAGCTGCTTTACGGGCGTCATTAAGCGATATTTCCTGTGGTGTTGTAACTATCAGGGCGCCTGAAATATTAAGTTTCTGGGCTGTGGTAAGCTGTATATCGCTTGTTCCGGGAGGGAAATCAATTATCAGATAATCAATATCTCCCCATTGTGTGTCGCCCAGCAGTTGTGTTACCGCTTTTCCGGCCATTGGTCCACGCCAGATAAGTGATTGTTTGCGGTCGACAAAGAATCCGATTGAAATAATGCTTACGCCGTATTTTTTTACGGGGAAGAAGATCTCTTTATCGCCGATCGCCGATACATCTGGTCTTGCATCTTCTATTCCGAACATCTTAGGGATAGATGGTCCGAAGATGTCGGCATCAAACAGTGCAGTATTAAATCCGTTTCGTGCAAGCGCAATCGCCAGGTTAGCTGCAACAGTCGATTTTCCAACTCCTCCTTTACCGGATGCGACTACAATGATGTTTTTAACCCCTTCCATCGGGATTTTTTCAAACAGATCATTCATTTTTTTTGATTCAGGATTTTTTTCCATATTATTTTTATTTTATTACTTATTTCGTGTTCAGGATTAAATTCAGTTATACTCTTTGCTTCTACCATAGCTTCAGTGATAATCCTGTCAAAAGGAAGCTGACCTGCTATGGTAAGATCATTTTTATTACACCATTCTTCAATCTGCCGGCTCATTGAAGTATTGATATCACATTTATTTATAACTACATAGGCCGGCAGGTTAAATTTCTTTACAATTCCGGCAGTTCTTTGCATGTCGTGTAAACCGGATATTGTGGGTTCGGTGACGATAACCACTTTATCCACCCCTGTGATCGTAGAAATTACCGGGCATCCTATTCCGGGAGGCCCGTCAAGAATAATGGTTTCAAGACCAAATTCCTTTGCTGTCTGTTTGGCTTTTTCTCTTACCAGGTTTACAAGCTTTCCTGAATTCTCTTCCCCCGGAGCAAGCCGGCCGTATACCATTCTTCCATTGCGGAAAGATCCGGAATATAGCCTGCTTTTATCATTTGGAAGCATACTGATGGCTTTTTCAGGACAGATACGTGAACAAAGGAAACACCCGTCACATGATATCTCAGAAATTATGACCCTGCCATTCATATCTGATATTGCATCAAACCGGCAATAATTTATGCATAAACCGCACCCGGTGCATAAATTGTAATTTATTACAGCTTTATGGCCGGAAATATATACATTTTCTTCCTCATGCACCGGGTTAAAAATCAAAAACAGATTTGCGGCATCGACATCACAGTCTGCAAGGACTACATTGCCGTTCAGTGTTGCAAATGCAGCGCTCAGACTTGATTTTCCCGTTCCTCCCTTACCGCTTATAATTGCTATTTCCATTTTGTTTAATTATGTTTTCAACAACTGCAAGAAGTTGGTTTTCAAATAAATGATCAACTTCCGAAACAAGTTTACCTGTGGAATATAATTCTGCTGTCTCTTTTTTGTAAGGGATTTCCAATAAAAGAGGAATATTTTCTTCATCAAGATATTCCTGAACCTGGTTATTTCCCAGTCCTGCCCTGTTGATTATGACTCCGAATTTTTTATGCATGGTTCTGAGGGTCTCAACGCTTTGTTTCAAGTCACTGAGCCCGAAAGGAGTTGGTTCAGTAACAAGTATTACATAGTCGGATTGTTCAACTGTCTGAATAAAAGGGCATGATGTTCCCGGAGGTGAATCCAGAACAGCAATTCCTGATTGTCCTTTGATTTGTTTAATTGCAGCTTTAATAACACTTACAGGCGACATTACCCCGATATTCATGCGCGCTTCGACAAGTGAGAGCGACTTTTTATATGTATATGAAGTAACATTCCCAAGTGAAACTGGTTTTTCAGAAATGGCATCATAGTCACAGGCGGCAAGGCAGGCTCCACAGCCATGACAGAGATCTTCAATAACATCGATTATTTTCGACGGGGGAAGAATAAATATTGCATTATAATTACAATATTCATGACATTTTCCGCAGAAAGTGCATTTTCCCTTATCTATGACCGGGACCAGCTGGGTCACTTCAATTGAAGAATCTGGTCTTACATCAAAGAAAGCGACTGCATTTGGAGCTTCCGCATCGCAATCAATAAGTACTGAGTCAATCTGATTTTTTGTAAGGGTATAGAAAATATTTGTGGCAACGAATGTTTTTCCGGTCCCGCCTTTTCCGCTGGCAATTGCAATTTTAATCATAAAAAGGATGAAATAATCAACAACATTTTAATATTTTAGGATGTTCGGGGTTGCCAAGGTCTTCCCCGTCAATCCCTTTGTATTTTTTATCCGGATCATATTTTATACCAAGCTTTTCGAGTAAAGGTTCAACAGCCACCTGATGAATCTGTAATCCGATATCCCATGGATCATAACCCAGAAGCAGTCCGGCAATCTCTTCATATGTCAGGACCGGTATCCCAAAGCCGTTTTCACCATAAGTTTTACCTTCCTGTTCTGCAATTACATACTGCCAGCGGTCGAGGAAGAAAGTGCAGCCGGGACAATTGGCAATAATAAGATCAGGTTTATAGGGTAACATTGAATCCAATTTCTTTTTGGAATTAGTAACAGAATATCCCCGGTTCGATTTAAGAAGATACT
>CAZWUB010000022.1:30696-34709 GCA_964637415.1 uncultured Rikenellaceae bacterium | reverse complement strand
AAAGGAATGAATAAGCTTGCCCTGATTGATGTTTCAAGAGGCAGGATCACAAGGGAAATTGATATTCCGGGTGTCCATTCATTCTCAAATCCTGCCTGGTCCCCTGACGGGAATAAAATAGTCGTTTCAGGTTTGGTTGACGGAACCAGTGATCTCTACATGTATTATTTAGATACCGGTGATGTTCTTAAACTAACCTCCGGCCTTACTGCAGATCTTCACCCTTCATGGTCCTCAGACGGCAAATTTATAGTGTTTTCAAAGGAGAAGTTTAATACAGTGAGGAACGGAAGGAAATACAGTTTCAATCTGGCACTGTATGATCTTAATTCTGGTACAATACGGGAAATAGATGTCTTTAACGGTGCTTTTAATATGGATCCGTGTTTTTCACATGATAATAAATCAGTATATTTTCTTTCGGATGCAGACGGTATGAGAAACATGTACCAATATGATCTTGTATCCGGACGAGTTCTTCGACTGACAGATTATATGACAGGTATTAGCGGCATAACAGCTTATTCACCTGCTATCAGTGCAGCAGTAAAAAGCGATATAATTGCATATAATTATTACTTTAACAACAGATACCAGATCATATTGGCTGACAGAAGCGATTTTAAGGGTATTGAGGTAAATCCGGATTATCTGAATTTTGATGCCGGTACTTTACCTCCCTATAAAAATGTTTCAGTAAATATTGTTGATTCAACTCTGTACAGCCGGCATGCCGGACCTGCTCTGGCATCTGATAATATAAAAGAGATTCCTTATAAACCCAGGTTCAGGCTCGATTATATTTCGAACACTGCTGATATAGGCTTATCCACAGGTGTGCACCGGAATAATATGGGCGGAAGTGTCAATATGATATTCAGTGATATGGTTGGAAATAATCAGCTCTATTCATCTCTTTCACTGAATGGGGAAATATATGATTTTGGCGGTCAGGTTGCATATCTGAATCAAAAGGGTAAGGTGAAATGGGGCGCATCAATATCCCACATTCCATATCTCTATGGTGATATGTCAATATCTGACGATACAATCAGACTGGACGATGAACCTGTTCCTGTCATTAATATCGGGATTGATTATATGAGGATGTTTGAGGATAATATTTCCTTCTTTGCATCCCTGCCTTTGTCCCAGACAAGAAGATTTGAAGCAAACCTTTCTTCATCCTGGTATTATTACAGGATTGACAGGTACACATATTATTATCTTCTGGATGGTTATAATATAGGCGGTAAGAGGGAAAAGCTCGATGCTCCGGCAGGTGATAATTATCAGCAGATCTCCTTTGCTTATGTGAGCGATAATTCATATTTCGGGATGACTGCCCCGATGCAGGGAAGCAGATCAAGATTCCAGGCAGAGAAATATTTCGGGTCATTTGATGTACTTACAACCCTTATTGACTTCAGGCAATATTTCAAGCTGAGGCCTGTCAGCCTGGCATTCCGGTTCTATAATTACGGAATGTACGGGAAAGATGCTGAGAGTGGTGTCATACCTCCTTTCTACCTTGGTTATCCATGGCTGATAAGAGGATATGAAAACATCTCATATTCGGGTAATGATTTTCTTACAGGAGAAACCTTCAATGTTTCACGCCTGAGCGGAACAAGGATAATGGTAGCTAACGCTGAGGTCAGATTACCCTTTACAGGTCCTGAGAGGCTGGCGATTATAAAATCTAAATGGCTCTTTACAGATCTGAATCTTTTCGTTGATGCAGGAGTTGCGTGGAACAGCGGGAGCAAAATGACATTTGTTCAGGATCTTTCAAAAGGTGTTGATGGCAGCTACAGATTTCCTGTGATCAGCACAGGTGCTTCACTGAGGATAAATCTCTTTGGTTATCTTGTTATTGAACCTTACTATGCCTTCCCGCTTCAGAACGGTGGTTTCAGGAACGGACAGTTCGGTCTGAATTTCGTTCCCGGCTGGTAGATATAAATGGCGGAGGGGAAACTAGCCCACAACATGGAATTCCTGTAAATTATTTTAGAAAAAACAGAGTACCACTCTTATTCTGCGATGAAATAAATTATCTTTAGCAGGATTGTCATTGATTTCCTGAAGGATCATATGGAATTAGCAATATTAAAGGACATTGTTATAATTTTTGCCTTATCTACCCTGGTAAATCTTGTTTTTACGCGTTTCAAGATCCCGACTGTGGTAGGTTATCTCCTTACCGGGATAATAGCAGGTCCTCATTTATTATCACTTATCGAAGCCCGGCACGAAATAGAGCTCATGGCCGAAATAGGTGTCGTCCTTCTTCTTTTTACAATCGGACTGGAGTTTTCATTATCACATTTGCTGAAGATCCGCAGAATAGTATTTTTCGGTGGCCTGGTCCAGGTAATTTTTACAGCGGGTGTTTTCCTGATTATTTCCCATTTTTACGGAATGAACTGGCAGGCAGCGCTTTTGATGGGATTCCTGGCAGCTCTGAGTAGTTCGGCGCTTGTCCTGAAACTTTTACAGGAACGATCAGAACTGACTTCCAACTATGGCCGTACTGTTCTTGGGATCCTTATTTTTCAGGATCTTCTTCTGGCACCTTTGCTGCTTTTTACAGATATCCTTGCTGATTCATCTGTAAGTTTTTCAAAGGAATTCTTCCTGCTGACCGGTAAAGTGATCTTAATTATCGGATTGGTTTATGCAGCCAATAAATGGTTATTGCCGCGCCTGCTGAGCCTGATTGCAATGGCAAAGAACCAGGAACTATTCATGATGAGCATTTTCCTGATCTGTTTCGCAATTGCCCTGCTGACTTCAAAGCTCGGAATGTCACTTGCATTTGGAGCATTCCTGGCCGGACTGATGATCTCCGAATCGGAATACAGCTATAATGTTTTCGGAAATTTTCTTCCTGTTAAAGATGTATTTGCAAGTTTCTTTTTTGTATCTGTGGGAATGCTGCTCGATTTAACATTCGTTTTCGACAATTACCAGCTGGTTATTGTCACTGTTTTGCTCGTAATCTTCATAAAGACTATTATTGCAGGTGGTACCGGTTTTATTCTTGGCCATACCTTCCAGGGAACAATCTTAATCGGACTTGCTTTAAGCCAGGTGGGGGAATTTTCATTTATCCTGGCAAAGATAGGATTTGACACTTCAATAATTCCTGAATTCTACTATCATCTTTTCCTGGCGGTGGCCGTCATAACAATTGCTCTGACACCATTGTTACTTTACCTGTCACCTTTCCTTGTCAGGTCACTTCTAAAGCTGCCTCTTCCTGATTTCCTTATTAATGGATTGTTCCCTTTAAAAGAAACAGAGATCCCGGAATTTAATAATCACCTTGTAATAATAGGCAAGGATGCCAGTGCCATGAAGCTTTCGAAGATGGCAAAATACAATAATATTCAGCATGTCTCAATAGTGTTTGATCCTTCTCTGGCCCGGGAAAAGATGAACAATGAAGATCTGGTCGTTTACGGGGATGCAGTAAACGAACCCATACTAAGGAAAGCCCATGTGGATACAGCAGATATTGTTGTGGTATCAGTTGGCAGCCTTGTCCCCTCAATGGCAATAATTGAGAAAGTCAGGAGACTGAACAAAACCGCGTACATCCTGGTCCGTTCAACAGTAATCAGCAATGTTGAACCACTGTATAAAGTGGGTGCTGATCAGGTTTTACCTGAAAAACTTGAAATTGCAATAGATCTTCTGAACAGGATACTTAATAAGAGGCTGATCCCGCAGAGGGAAGTAAACCGTATTATGACCCGCATCAGGAGTATGAGCCTGGGAGCATTCACAGATAAGGATCCTGTGAACCAGCCGTCAATTCTTGATGAATTTTCAAATATAAATATAACTGCAATAAAGGTTGAAGCTGGTTCAGAAGCAGAAGGTAAATCGCTTATTGATATAGATCTCCGGAAAAAAACCGGGGTAACTGTGCTGGCAATAAGAAGAGGAACTGATGTGATCGAACATCCTGTGCCGAAAACAGTTTTTCAAAGCGAGGATATTGC
>CAZWUB010000022.1:0-30596 GCA_964637415.1 uncultured Rikenellaceae bacterium | reverse complement strand
CAGATGATGGCAGGGCTCAGGTTATTATGCCTTATGCTGAAGGAAGTATACTTATCGCGGAAGCTAATGAATTCGGACTTTACTGTAACGATTTACTTAAAATAAAGCCGCTGCCATCAAACGAAGTTCGAAGACTGATAATTACATTTTCAAGGAAGCGAAATAAAACAACTGAAAAATTCCTTACAATTGAGCATGGGAAAAGACATGAGTTCACACAGGAATATATTTATCTTACAAAGGATTTCTATAAGAAATTTTAAGTCTTAATTTCAACCCTCAGATTATTATAAATCTATATTTTTTAACTTTAAGTACTCCAAACTTTAGCTCACTTTAAGTACTGATTTATTAATGTATCTTTGTTTATGATCACGTTAAAAATCATTTTCCAAAGGAGAGAGCATGGTGTCCGATAACCAGAAATATGTTGAAACGCCGTTGATGAAGCAGTATTACAGCGTCAAGTCAAAGCATCCTGACGCAATACTATTGTTCAGGGTTGGTGATTTCTATGAGACATTTGGTGAGGATGCGATCAGGGCATCTGAGATCCTGGGTATAACACTTACCAGGCGAGCCAACGGTTCAGCTTCATTTGTGGAGCTGGCAGGGTTTCCGTATCATGCCCTCGACACTTATCTTCCCAGGCTTGTAAGGGCCGGACAAAGAGTGGCTATCTGTGAACAGCTTGAAGATCCGAAGCTTACCAAAAAGATTGTAAAGCGTGGTATTACCGAACTTATTACCCCGGGTGTATCACTGAATGACAATGTACTGAACCATAACGAAAACAATTTTCTGGCTGCGGTTCATATCGACAGGAAGATAGCAGGAGTTGCATTTCTTGACATATCCACAGGCGAGTTTCTTGCAACAGAAGGGACTCTGGAATATATCGACCAGATGCTTAATAATTTTCAGCCGAAGGAAGTGCTTTATGAAAACAAAAAGAAAGAACTTTTCATTGAAAATTTCGGTGTAAAGTTCTATACAAATAAACTTGACGACTGGATCTTTACATCAGAAGCTGCAAATGACAGGCTTCTGAAACAGTTCGAGACAAGTTCGCTGAAAGGATTCGGCGTTCAGAGCATGACATTTGGCATAATTGCTGCCGGAGCAATTCTGTACTATCTCGATATAACCCAGCATGAACAGTTGGGACATATAACAAGTCTGTCAAGGATTGACGAAGAGCGTTATGTATGGCTTGATAAATTCACTGTAAAGAACCTTGAGCTGTTCCATTCACCATATGAAGGCGCCAAAACGCTTATTGATGTTCTTGACCGGACAATTTCACCGATGGGCGGAAGACTTATGAAGAGATGGATATCACTGCCTCTTAAGGATATTCAGCCTGTGAATGACAGATTCGATATTGTTCAACACCTTGTGGGGAAGAGCCTCTTCAGGGAGGAACTTGCAGCATTGATAAGACAGGTGGGAGATCTGGAAAGACTCCTTTCAAAGGTCGCGGTGAACAGGATTAATCCACGTGAAGTAGTTCAGCTTAAAAGGGCCCTCAGGGCAATTGATCCGCTGAAATCACTTTGCATCAACAGCGGTTGCCAGCCGCTTGTCATGCTTGCAGAACAGCTGAATCCCTGTATAAAACTTGCCGACAGAATCGATAATGAATTGAATAATGATCCCCCTGTCCAGTTAATGAGGGGCAATGTGATAGCCGGCAATGTATCCGCTGAACTTGATGAGCTCAGGAAAATTCTTTACAGCGGTAAGGATTATCTCAATGAGCTGCAGAACAGAGAAAGTATCAGAACAGGGATCACCTCGCTTAAAGTAAGCTATAACAACGTTTTCGGATATTATATTGAGGTCAGGAATACTCATAAGGACAAAGTGCCGCCGGAATGGATAAGGAAGCAGACGCTTGTCAGTGCCGAACGCTATATCACTGAAGAGCTTAAGGAATATGAAGAAAAGATTCTCGGCGCTGAAGAAAAGATAATTGATCTTGAAACAAGGCTTTTCAATGATCTGGTACTTGCAATACTTGAGTTTATTCCTCCCATACAGCTTGATTCGGTACTTATTGCACGGCTGGATTGTTTGCAGGCCTTTGCAGTCGTATCTTCAGAAAACAATTATGTCAGACCCCTTCTGGATGATTCACTCAGGATAGAAATAAGCGATGGCCGCCATCCGGTAATTGAAAAACAACTACCTGCAGGAGAATCATACGTTCCAAATGACCTTGTCCTTGATGCAGAGGACCAGCAGATAATCATTCTTACAGGACCGAACATGTCGGGAAAATCAGCGCTTCTTCGTCAGACCGCCCTGATTGTCCTTATGGCTCAGACGGGATGCTTTGTCCCTGCAAAGGCAGCCAGGATAGGTATTGTGGATAAAATATTTACAAGAGTCGGCGCTTCAGATAATATAAGCCTGGGTGAGTCAACATTCATGGTCGAAATGAACGAAACCGCCAGTATCCTGAATAATCTTTCAGACAGAAGCCTTGTGCTTCTTGATGAAATAGGGAGAGGGACAAGCACCTACGATGGCATTTCAATCGCCTGGGCAATGGTAGAATACCTTCACGAAAATAAAATGAGGGCAAAGACATTGTTTGCAACTCATTATCATGAACTGAACGAGATGGAGAATTCCTTCTCAAGGGTCAGGAATTATAATGTCTCGATCAAAGAGCTTAACAACAAAGTAATTTTCCTCAGGAAGTTAAAAAGAGGAGGTAGTGAGCACAGTTTCGGTATCCATGTTGCAAGGATGGCCGGTATGCCAAGAAGTGTCGTCAGCCGCGCTGATGAGATCCTTAAAGAACTTGAACAGGGCCATCAGAAGAAGGCGCTTGCCAAACCTGTTGCCGGTCTGGCTGACCACAGGGAAGGACTGCAGCTGAGTATTTTCCAGCTCGATGATCCTGTACTGAAGCAGATCCGCGATGAGATACTTGTTATAGATATCAATAATCTGACACCTGTCGAAGCATTGAACAAGCTGTATAATATTAAGAAACTTCTGAAATAATTCGGGGAAAAAAGGTATATTGTCAAAACCCTAAATATCCTGCAAATGACAAATACAAATTCCGGCAGCAAACACAGGATAGCCGTTCTCGGAGCCGGGCACGGCGGACTGGCTATGGCCGGCCATCTGTCTCTGATGGGCCATAAGGTCAATCTCTTTAACCGGGGCGAAGAGAGATTGTGGGGAGTAAAAACTTCAGGATCAATAGAGATAACCGGAGAAGTTGAAGGGTTTGGTAAGATCAGTATGGCAACCACCTCCATGGAGGATGCAATTAAAGGAGTTGATCTGATTATGGTTGTGGTACCGGCAAACGGGCACAGGTGGATGGCTGAACAAATGGCTCCTCATCTCGTCGATGATCAGATTATTGTCCTTCATCCGGGAAGAACCTTCGGCGCCCTTGAATTTAAACAGGTGCTTGTACGGGAAAAAGTCACTGCAAATGTAATAATAGCTGAAGCTCAGACATTTATTTATGCTTCCAGAGCGACAGGCCCATCACAGGTACATATCTTCAGGATCAAAAATTCTATTCCTGTTGCATCAATAAGGGCTCATCTTATTCCCCATGTCATCAGTAAACTACGACAGTTTTATCCGCAGTTTGTTCCGGGCGATAATGTTTTCAAAACAAGTTTTGAAAATATCGGGAGTGTTTTTCATCCTGCATTGTGTGTCCTTAATGCCGGATGGATAGAACATGATACTGATTTCCAGTTTTATCACGAGGGAGTATCCCCTGCAGTAGCAAAGGTTCTTGAAAAAATCGATGAAGAAAGAGTAAAAGTAGCGGAGGCTGTCGGGATAAGGGCAATTTCTGCACAACAATGGTTATATATGGCATACAGCTCGGCAGGGAATACCCTTTTTCAGGCAATGATGAAGAATGTGGGATACAGAGGGATTCTTGCCCCCAGGTCCCTCCGGGTAAGATATATCGAAGAGGATATCCCTTACAGCCTTATACCTATTGCATCAACGGGCAAAATGCTTAATGTTCCGACACCTTATATAAACTCTGTTATCCGTCTGGGATGCGGGTTAAATGAAACCGATTACTGGTTGAACGGCAGAACAGTCGAAAATCTCGGTATTGAAGGAATGAGTGTCCGTGACCTCCGGCTTCTGGCTATAGGCGAGACTGTCAGGTAATCTGTCATCTTCCGGAAGTAATTTTCCTGACCGGAAGGGGAATTTATAATTTAATTAAAAATCATAAAAATGAAAACAATCATTGGCGTTGCCATTGGCAGTTGTGTTCACGTCGGAGGATTGCATCATTTTCTTAAAGTTGCAGAGGCTGAAGGTTATAAGGCTATATCTTATGGCCCCGCTGTATCGGTGGGCAGGGTGGTGAAAATTATCAGGGAAGAGAATCCTGATATTATGGCAATAAGTTACAGGTTAACCCCGGAAACAGCAGCGGAACTGTTTTCTGAACTTAAAGAAGAAATCATTAAGGGAGGATTGAAGGATGTAAAAATGATATTCGGAGGGACTCCTCCGGTAGTTGTTGAAGCTGTTAAGTCGGGACTTTTTGATAGGGTGTTTGATGGAACCGAACCACCCCTTTCAATACAACAGTATCTCAGAGGAAGTACAGGTGGCGAGTCAGAGGGCACGTTGCCAGATAATCTTGTTGACAGGATCCACAGTAAGTACCCTTATCCTCTGTTACGTCATCATTTCGGAAGGCCTTCACTGAAAGAAACTATTGAAGGTGCTGTAAGGATTGCTGAATCAGGGGTACTTGATATTTTATCTATCGGCCCCGATCAGAATGCCCAGGAACATTTTTTCCATCCCGGTGAAATGGATCACAGCCAGGATGGAGCGGGAGGAGTGCCCTTGCGCAGACCTGAAGACCTGGAAGCTATATACAAAAGTACAAGATGCGGCAATTTTCCGCTTGTAAGGTGTTACTCAGGAACCCGCGATCTTTTGAAATGGGCAGAAATGAGCGTGAAAACGATAAACAATGCATGGGCTGCAATACCCTTATGCTGGTATAGTGTTATTGACGGACGTTCAGGGCGGCTGATATCCGATGCAATTAGGGAGAATCAGGAAGTGATGAGATGGTATGCCTCCCGTAATATCCCGGTTGAAGTAAATGAATCCCATCAGTGGAGCCTTAGGGATGCACATGATTCACTTGCGGTGGCAATGGCTTTTCTGGCTGCCTGGAATGCAAAGAAAATGGGTGTAAGGCATTATGTATCGCAATATATGTTCAATAATCCCCCCGGTACATCAGCTGAGATGGACATAGCCAAAATGCTTGCCAAAAATGAAATGATAGAGGAACTTACTGACGGATCGTTCCAGGTATTCAGGCAGGTGAGGGCCGGACTTGCTCATTTTTCCTCAAATCCTTCATTCGCACAGGGGCAGCTTGCAGCTTCAGCAGTTGTAAGTCTTGCTCTTAAACCTCATATCCTCCATGTGGTAGGATTCAGTGAAGGTGATCATGCAATTTTTCCCGATGAACTCATTCAAAGCTGCAATATCGTTCACGGCGTTCTTCACAATACCCTTTATGGTATGCCCGACCTGGCCGATAATATTACTGTGATGAACAGGAAAAATGAACTTATATCAGAAGCTAAAATTTTACTGGATGAACTATATAACAGAGGGAGGAGCAGTAGTGATGATCCCTGGTCTGATCCTGTGGCGATCTCAGATGCAGTTACGACCGGGCTCCTCGATACGCCTCATTTCCAGGGAAATGCTCACCTTTGCGGAAAGATTACAACACGGCTGATTGACGGAGCGTGGCATGCAATAGACAGGGATACAGGAGAAAAAATGACAGAAACAGAAAGAATTAAGAGATTTTATTAATTGTAATTAAATAATTATGGCTGGAATAGCAGGAATAGCAACAACAAACGCAGTAGAAGATGTCAAAGAGATGCTTGACAGGATCCGTTACAGAGGCAGATCTGATATAAGAGTGTCAGAAAACGAAGGAACAACATTTGGAATAGTATGGAATGATCATGAAAACGGATCTGTCAGTCAATATTCAGATACCGGGGAAATAGGTTATTATAACAGTCCGGGAAGTTATGTAAGGGTAATACCTGAAAACGGAAGATTCAAAATATTCAGGGACGAGCTGGGTGTGACACCTCTTTATTATGGTCTTGATGATATGGACAACATTTGTTTCGCATCAGAAATCAAAGCACTCCTGCCTGTGGCAAATGAAATCAATGAATTGGTGCCGGGCCATTTTCTGGACGGTGGAGAACTTCACCCGTATTTCAATTTAAATACAGGAGCAAGTTCAGCAGAAACACCTGAAAAGATTGCATCCGTTCTGCATGATCTTCTTGACGAAGCCATAGCAGGGTGTATAAGGACTGAGCACACCGGATCGTGGTTGTCAGGAGGTCTGGATTCAAGCGTTATATGCGCACTGGCTGCAGGGCATATGAAAAAATTGACAACATTCTCAGCCGGTCTGAAGGGAGCCCCTGATCTTGAATTTGCCAGGGAAGTAGCCTCATTCATAAAATCAGACCATTATGAGCTGATTGTTAATACTGATGAGCTGATAACTGCTTTACCAGAGGTGATCTGGCATCTCGAATCATTCGATGCACTTCTTGTCAGATCCACCATAACCAATTATCTTGTTGCAGGGATGGCATCTGATCATGTTTCAGAAGTCTTTTCAGGGGAAGGCGGAGACGAGTTATTTGCCGGGTATGAATATCTGAAATCAATTCCTACGGAAGATCTCGGGGAGGAGCTTATCAAAATAACAGGTAGTTTGCACAATACAGCCCTTCAGAGAGTAGACAGGAGCTCATCCGCTCATGGGACAACAGCTCACACTGTTTTTACAAATCCTGCAATAGTTGAATTTGCATTCACAATTCCTGATGAGTATAAAATATTTAAAAATATTGAAAAGTGGATTCTCAGAAAGTCTATGGAAGGGTTGCTCCCGGAAAAGATACTTAGCAGGCCCAAGGCAAAGTTCTGGGAGGGAGCAGGCATAAGTGAACTTATTTCAGACTATGCAGAAAAAAATATAAGCAGCAATGATTTCAGGACAGAGCGATATTTGCAGGATGGGACAGTGATCAATTCCAAAGAGGAACTCTTTTATTACAGGATTTTCAGGGATCATTTCGGATCTGATGTAAATCTGTCGTGGATGGGCAGGACGGAGAGCACCTAATGAACATATTGTATTATAGAGTGTTAAATATATATAACATCTGATATACCCATGGTAAGCGTAATAATTCCGGCATTAAATGAAGAGAATACTATCAGACAGGTAATAGACCTGGCAGGCAATTCGAATCTGGTAGATGAGATCCTTGTTATCGACGATAAATCATCCGATAACACAATCAAAAAAGCAAGGTTACCAAAAGTCAGGATCTTTACAAGCTCCGAACTGGGAAAAGGCTCATCAATGCGTGACGGGATGCTTCTGGCAAGGAATGAGGTCCTTGTTTTTATCGATGCCGATATTGTGACCTATCCCCCTGATATAATTGATCTGCTTGCCGGTCCGATAATAAAGGATGAGGCTGACTTTGTCAAATCGTATTTTGACCGTCAGGCCGGAAGAGTGACTGAACTTGTCGCCAAACCTCTTTTGAGCATTCTGTTCCCGGGGCTGACATCATTTGCACAGCCATTAAGTGGTATGATAGCCTGTAAGAAAAGCCTGATGAAAAAAATCGGAATAGAGAATGATTATGGAGTGGATATCGGGATACTACTCGATATGTATTCGATGGGGATCAGGATAAAAGAAGTTAACTTAGGTTACCTCGAAAACCGTATGCAGAGTATTGAACAGCTTTCCAGGATGTCGAGAGAAGTCACAAGAGCCATATTGAAGCGGGTCAGGAATATGGAGGTGAGAAATCTTGAGACCCTGGAGAATATAAATATGATAAGGACCCAGATGGAATTTGCGATACGGGAGAGTCTTCTGGGGATGGAGAAGATGATAATTTTTGATATGGATAAAACAATTCTTGAAGGGAGCTTTATCAGAACCGCTGCGGAAGAATTCAATTTCACGGATGAGCTTTTAAAAATTCAGGCTGAATACCCGAATCCATATACAAGGACCAAATCAATTGCAAAGCTGATGAAAGGCAGATCTCTTGATGAGATCCTTGGAGTTGCCGATAAAATAAAGATTGTAAGTGATGCCGGAGATGTTATAGGTCAGCTTAAGAAACGAGGCTATATATGCGGGATTATAAGCGACAGTTATGATGTAGTTACCAATCATATCAAGAACAAGCTCAGAATGGATTTTTCCCTGGCAAATGAGCTTGAGTTTTCAAAGAGTATTGCAACAGGAGAAGTAAAAGTACCATCAGTCTTCCTGAAGAATGATTCAAGTAAATGCAGTCATGATTTTTGTAAATCAAATGCTCTGATAAAGCTTACGGAAAAATATAGTATAGATATTAAAAATACAATTGCAGTCGGGGATAGTGAAAATGATATATGCATAGTAGAGCAAAGCGGTATAGGGATCTCATTCTGTTCAGATGATGATGTGTTGAACAGGGTGGCTGATATTATAATTAAAGAAAGGAGCTTTGCTGAAATTCTTGAGATTGCATATTAGAAATCTCAGGTTATTTCTTTCTGGTTACGGGAATTCACAAAGAGAATAGTTCCGATCCCCTCGTACCCGACCAGCAGGGAGTCTCCGATGTGTTTTAATGCCTGTGGATTAAAACCCGTCATTACCAGAGCAGCCGGGGCCGATCTTTCATTAATCAGGTTTTTCAGAGTCTTTCCCGGCTCTTCTATAATGATCTCTATATTCTTTTCTGTTATTGGCAGCCTTCCTGTCCTGACAAGTTCCGTAAGTCTCAACTTTGTTTCTTCATTCTTTCCGGTTTTACATGTAGCAAACAGCTTGATGTTTGATTTTCTCCAGTCGGGATGTCCGGAGATTATAAAACTCAGGAGTATAAGCAGGCTTGAGTTTTCAGGATATTGGAAATCCAGCCAGACATGTATCCCATTTCTGAAATTCATATCCTTTCTGCTTGAAGCCAGGATGCAGATATCAAAGTCGCCGGCTTTAATAAGACCCGTATTCTCGATTATCTCTTTCAGATTTTCCGGTTTTTCCTTGTCATATTCCAGGATTACCATATTGTTTTCCATTCCCGATATTCCCGGCACCTGTATAGCCTGTGCCAGAGCAGAGGTGTATGATGGGGAAATCAATGTATCTACAAATACATGATTGCTTGTAGTATCATAAACCTCAATCAGCCTTGAAAGCTCTTCGGAAGCTTTCTGGCATGTTGCTCTCGAATAATATCCGTCAATCCTGTGAAGGTATGTTCCGAAGCCATACCTGTAAGATATCCAGTTTAGCAGCTGAAATGCTCTGGAACGTACAAATGAATCTTTCGATATACAAATTGCACTTGGCTTCCATTCTTTTGTTTTCTTCTTACTGCCCGATTTCTGAAGATATACCTGGATATTGCGGTTTATCTGAAACAAAGCATTGGCAAATAAAGATTCAAGACCGTCCCTGTCGCGATTGTATACTTTAATGTAGGAATAAACAACTGTCATTAATATAAGAGATGCCAGAGCATAAGGGGCATTTATTTTGAACATTACCCAGAGCGCAATCAGGAAGCCGGTAAGAGAAAGGTACCATCTTGACCGGAAAGAAGGGCGGTACGATGGTGAAGAGCCGAAATGATTAAGGAAAGAAATAAGACACAATGAACCGTATGTAACCAGGAAAAACATAGAGATAATTTCAGCCACCGCATTTACGCTTCCCAGAGAAACAAATGCCAGGGCAATAATTATAGTTACAAGTGTCGCATTTGCAGGTTCATTATCCGATTTTCGGCCGAGTGAAAGCCACTTGTTGATTTTTGCTGAAGGAAAGGATCTGTCAAGCGCTAAAGCCTGCAATGTCCGGGGTGCCACCATAATAGAACCAATTGCTGATGAAAGGGTTGAGGCTGCCAGTCCCAGAGGTATTATGACCACACCCAGCACTGCGATCCTCGACATAATAAGCTGATCAGCCAGCATTTCTTCGGCACTGGCCGATATTGCAAACTTATATATGACCAGGGTATAGATAATAATGCCTGTCACAGTGGCAAAAATTGTACCCCTGGGGATGGATCTCGAGGGATCCTTAAGTTCTCCGGAAAGACCAACACCCGCTGTCATTCCTGTAAATGCCGGGAAGGCTATTGCAAAGACCATAAAGAAATCCTTCATATTTCGTATATCACCGGCAGGAATCTGGGAACCCATACTTATACCATATTCTGTTTTTCCGATAAAGAATAACAAGAGTGAAAGGAACAGGATGCCCACAACAAAATAAAGCATCTTAACCCCGAGATTTGCACCTCTCTTCAGGATTATATAACCCAATGCAATCATTGCCGGTACACTTATCACCTGCCGGGGAAGATTGATCCTAAGCGATTCAGAGAAAAAATTAAAAACAAACCCGAAAGCTTCAGTGAAGGCAATAATATAAAATGCCGTACTGATTGCCTGTGAAAGAAATAATGCTATTCCGATCGTTGCACCAATATTCAAGCCGAAAGACCGTGAAATAATAAAATATTCACCGCCTCCTTCAACCCGTTTGTTGGTCGCTAACTCAGAAATGGCAAATGCCGTCGGAATTGTAAGTGAATGCCCGAGGATAACTAACAGAAATGTTCCCCAGAAACCCAGAGTCCCTACTGCAAAACCGAATCTGAGGAAAAGAATGGCTCCAAATATTGTGGAAATAGCAGTAAAGAAAACCGGTAAGGTTCCAAACCGTTTATTGTCAGTAGTCTGATCCATTAACCAGAAGACTTAATCTGATGAACAACTCGTTGAGGAAAAGGAATTTCAATGCCCTCCCTGTCAAAAGCAATCTTGAGCCGTTTGCGTAATTCTCCCGTTACTTCCCACTGTTTGAGAGGTTTAGTATCTCCAAGGATTTTCAGTACAACTGATGAATCAGCAAAATCGTTTACGCGCAGGAACTGAGGAGGTGATATTATCGAATCCTTAAAGGCAGGATCTTTTGCCAGTTCTTCTCCCGTTTTGTTGATCACTCTTATAACATGATCAAGATCAGCGCTATAAGAAACGCCAATGTCGAGGTTGACTCGTGCAAAGTTCTTTGAAAGATTTGATACAATTTTTATTTCACCGTGCGGAATATGATGAACAATTCCGTCAATATCCCTTAAAGTTGTCTTTCTCAGGCTTATGTCTTCCACAAGTCCACCTGTATCGTTGATGTTTATAATATCACCGATTCGATATTGATTCTCAAGTATTATAAACATTCCCGATATGATATCCCTTATGAGATACTGGCCTCCGAAACCGAGAGCCAGCCCTGCAATACCTGCACCGGCAATCAATGGACCGATCTTAAGTCCGGTCTCCTGCAATATCATCATTATTGCCAGAATAATTATTACTATCCTGACGGCACCATTAAAGATCCTGATGAGAGTGTCTTCTCTTTTTTTCTCTCCCTCTGCCGACATGTTTTGGTCAGGTACAACAGCAATCCTCACAGTCCTGATTATTATTCTGCTGAGTATTTTGTTCAGAATGAGTGCAAAAACAGCAATCAGTACTATTTTTATACCATGTTCCAGCAACCAGGGGACAATTGCTTCGCTCCATTTTTTAATTGTTTCCTGCATTTTTATTGTTATAATCGTGCAAATTCTTCAGGCTTTAAATCTATATAAAATTAATAAATGATCCTTCCGTGACAAACCAATTTACAATATACTAATTTTATTGCCGGAATTAAAAACTCAGTTATGATAAAATTGATCTGATGGCTGATTACATAATTTTGGTTATCTGTTTATTGATTTTGTTGTCCTATCTTTTTGATGTGACAAGTAAATACACTAAGATTCCAAGTGTTATTCTGCTTATCGGACTGGGAATCGGTATCCAGATACTTGTTGATATGACTGGATTTGAAATTCCTGATATGGAGCCTTTGTTACCGGTTCTTGGTACCGTGGGACTTGTGCTGATAGTAATGGAATCCAGTATGGATCTTAAACTGGGTAATCATAAACTCGGTTTAATAATAAGAGCTGCATCTGCTGCAATAATCTTATTTGCTCTTTTTGTGGCTATAATGACATTCATTATGGTCAGATTCCTTGGATACGATGTACCCGCATCCATTATCAATGCAATACCGTTTGGAATAATAAGCAGTGCAGTTGCAATCAGTTCAGCCACAAATCTGACCGGGGAACAAAGAGAGTTTGTAATCTATGAAAGCTCATTATCAGATATAATCGGGATATTGTTTTTTGACTTTATATTAATTTACAGCGACTCTGTCGGTCTCGGGATTTTGAGCTTTTTCTTTAAAGGAATACTGACAATTCTGATAGCAGTAGTAATTACTTCGGGACTTGCCATACTTCTTCATAAAATAACATATCACATAAACTATATCATTATTCTTACGGCTGTTGTTCTGGTTTATGTGCTTGCTGAAATGATTCATTATCCTGCACTTTTACTTGTAATGGCATTCGGTATGGCACTGGCAAACAATAATCTGGTTGAAAATACAATAATAAACAGATTTGTGGATTTTAATATATTCCGGACCGATCTGATCTCATTCAAAAGGCTAATGACCGAGCTTACTTTTGTTGTCAGGTCCTTATTCTTTATTATGTTCGGTTATTATTCAAAAATTACCGGATTATTCGATTTGCAGAATATATTTACGGCAACTGCCATATTTACAGGAATATATTTATTACGTATTATTTTTCTCTGGAGGTTCCTGAAAATTCCTGTTACTCCTTATCTGTTTTATTCACCCCGGGGACTTGTTACGATATTGTTATTTCTTAGTATTCCCGCATCATCAAGGATTTCTCTGATAAATGAGGAGGTTGTAACACTTGTCATTTTACTGACAATAGGGTTTATGATGATAGGAAGCCTTTTTTCCAAAAGGCAGATTCTCCCTGTTGATGAGTTCTCAGGACAAAACCTTAAAGATCCTGTTCAAAATACGATACCCTGAGTATTGGGATAAATTGATAACAGTTAATAAGGAATCCAAAAGAAGATGAATTAAAAGGATAAACCTCCTATGAACATTATTCTTTCAGGAGATATATTAAATTAGCAGAAAATGTAATAAGCATTCGTGAAATTCTAAAACTATGACAAATATATTATTAAGATTTAGTTGCCTCATGCTTGCCTCTTTTGTAACAACCGGTCTGTTGTCACAGGGCGCTAAGCAGGTAAAACTTGTCAGTTTTGAACTTCAGTCATCTGCCCAGATTAAGGAAACCGGGGAGATGATCTCTGTCCCGGGATATAAATCCAATGTTTACTGGTTCCCGGTAAAAGTCCCGTCAACAGTTCTTACAGGGCTGGTTGCAAATAATGTATATCCCGATCCGTATTCAGGACTGAACAATATGCTTATTCCTGATGCCTCGGATGAATTTAATAAAACTTATGAGCTCGGTAAATTCAGCCATTTGCCGGGGTATACCAATCCCTGGAAGAAACCTTACTGGTACCGGACGCAGTTCAGTGTACCGGCATCAGACAGAGGGCGTCATTTCCAGCTTATTTTTAAGGGGATCAATTACAGGGCAGCTCTGTGGATAAATGGAAAGCAGATAGCTGATTCGACCGATATGGCCGGTATGTTTGCCCAATACAGCTTTGATATTTCAGAATACATTAAAGCGGGTGAAGAAAACGCCCTTGCCGTAAAAATATATCCTCTCGATTATCCCGGCCTTCCTGCACCCGAACAGCTTGAAGCTCTGGGCGATTTTTATCTGAATGGCGGACCTACAGGTGATATAGGGAAGAATGTCACAATGTTATGCTCGGTCGGATGGGACTGGATGCCGCCTGTAAGGGACAGGAACATGGGCATCTGGCTGCCGGTTTATCTGCGAACCTCGGGAGGGATTACATTCAGCAATCCCAGACTTGTTACGGAGCTGCCGGATCTTCCTGATACGAGTCTTGCGAAACTTTCTCTGAATCTTTCACTTATAAATCATAATAAGGTTAATGAAAACGGAAACCTGATTGTAACTATTACTCCCGGTAATTTCAGGGGAAAGCCGCTTAAGTTTACAAAATCTGTTGCAGTTGGGGGGAACAGCAGTGTATCTGTTGATTTGAACGGTACCAACACCAGGGAGCTTAATATTGTAAAGCCGGCACTCTGGTGGCCAAATGGTCAGGGGAGAGCAAACCTTTACAAAATACGGCTGCAGTATTCGAATTCTTCGGGTATTTGTAACGATACTTCATTTATGTTTGGCATTAGGACTGTTTCAACAAAAGCAGTCAATGTGAACGGGAGCTGGCGGCGTGATTTTTATGTTAACGGCAAAAGGATACACCTGACAGGCGGTGCCTGGGTCCCCGACATGATGCTTAACCGCGATTCACTGAGATATGATTATGAGATGCGGCTGTGCCGTAATGCGAACATTAATCTTGTGAGGATATGGGGCGGTGGTGTCACTCCCTGCGATGAGTTTTTCGATGCCGCCGATCGTTACGGTCTTCTGGTCTGGTCAGATTTCTGGATAACAGGGGATACCCAGGGAGAGTTCAAGGGATCCCCCGACTGGCCTCTCGAAAGTGATGTTTTCAAAAAGAATGTAGAAAGTACTATTCTCAGGATCAGGAACCATCCCAGCCTGCTTGTCTGGACAGGGGGGAACGAAGGACATGCCAGAAGAGAGCTTTATGACTTCATGCGTAACAGCATCATAGAGCTTGACGGTACTCGTCCTTTCATCCCCAGCTCTTCGGGATTCGCAAAGCTCCCTGAAGGATGGCCGGGTTCATGGCCCGATAATCTTCCAACCGGGGTATACAGCGGAGGCCCTTATACATGGCAGGATCCGAAAAGCTATTATACAAGGGCTATTGAAGCCAAAGACTGGGTTTTCAAAGATGAGACCGGTATCCCTTCAATGGTTACATGGGATATTCTGCCGAAAGTGATCCCAAACCTCGTCTGGGATAAAACACTCCCTTTCCCTCTGAATCATTCATGGGGATACCATGACGCAGCAACCGGTAACGGCAGGTGGGATTTGTATTATAAGGAAATGGTTTCAAGATACGGCGAAGCGGAAAGCATGGAAGATTTCTGCAATAAAATGCAGCTTATGAATGCAACCGGCTACCAGGGTATATTTGAGGCAGCCGGACATAAACTGAATGAAATAGGAGGAGTAATGCTCTGGAAAATAAATGCCGCCTTCCCGAGTGTGGTCTGGCAGGTTTATGACTGGTTCCTTCAGACTAATGCCGGATATTATTTCATGCAGAATGCCTGTGAACCGGTTCATATTCAGTTAAATTTAAATGATCTGAAAGTGACTGTCCTTAACAGGAAATATAAGCCTGCACCTAACCTCACTGCCAGTATCGAAGTTTTCAATGTCGAATCAAAATCCATTTTCAGCGAAGAAGCTTATTTCAGCCTCGGGCCTTCCGAAGTTAAAGTGACTGAATCCCTCGCTCAGGTGAGAGAAAAGAACAAGGGAATTCTATTTGTTGTTCTGAACCTTAAAGATTCCGGGGGAAGGGTGGTCTCACACAATGTCTACTGGCTGTCAGCAGACGGTGACTACAAGGATATGAATAAGCTGCCTGAGACATCTGTTACTGCAAGCCTGCAGAAAACAATAAATGGGAGTAATGAAAATAAATATTCAGTCAGGATTGTAAATAACTCTGCCAAAATAGCATTCTTTCTTCGTCCTCAACTGATTATCGGTGACGAAGAAGTGCTCCCATCTTACTGGTCGGCGGGTTATATAACTCTTGCACCTTCTGAAAGCACAACACTTACTGTTAGTTGTCCGGTTGCAAAACTTGAAGGGAAGTCGCCGGTTCTTAAAGTTTCAGGCTGGAATGTCCCTGAGCAGACTGTAAGAATGAGCAATAAGTAAAACTGATACCGGGTATTTATATGGCGTTGCTGGGCATGGATCTGGGTGGGACAAAGCTTGCTTCCGCGGTTTTTACGGAAGATGGTAAGCTAATCAGGAAAAGCATTTTTCCCCTCGGTAAGAGGAAGGGTCCTGAAGTGGGACAGCTTATTACCGGATCAATCAGGGATATTATTAATTCTTCATCTGATGAAGGATTTACAATTAGTTCAATCGGGATTTCAGTTCCGGGTATAAGCCGTGCAACCACAGGGAAAGTGTGGGCACCCAATATTCCCGGGTGGGAGGATTATCCGCTACTTGAGGAAGCGGCATCTGTCAGCGGAAATATTCCCATTGTTATCGAAAGCGACAGATCCTGCTATATAATGGGAGAAGTATGGCAGGGCAATGCAAAAGGCTGCAGAGATGCGATATTCCTGTCTGTCGGGACCGGAATAGGGGCCGGCATACTTGTCAATGGTGAGGTTTTGAGGGGAAGTCATGATATTGCAGGATCTATCGGATGGATGGCTCTGAGTAAACCCTTCAAAAATGAGTACATAAGCTGTGGCTGCTTCGAATATTTTGCTTCGGGCGCCGGAATTGCCGGAATTGCAGTCAGGATGATAAATGAAGATGACGAATATGAGGGATTTCTCAGAAATATACCTTCTGGTGAAATAACCTCACACGAAGTTTTTTCTGCTTATGAGAAAGGAGATAGTCTGGCTTCTGCTGTAATCGGACAAAGTGTTGAATTCTGGGGGATGGCTGTAGCAAATCTTATAAGTCTTTTTAATCCTGAAAAGATTATAATGGGTGGCGGAGTATTTGGTCCGGCTCTTCCTCTGATACCCGCAATTAAGAAGGAAGCTTCAAAATGGGCCCAGCCGGTGAGTATAAATCAGGTAACTGTTATGGAATCGGCACTTGCCGGTGATGCTGGAGTTACAGGGGCAGGATATATGGCACTAAAACTAATTAGCAAATAATGGAATTTAAATGAGCACAACCTACAATAAGAAACTATTGTTCCGGGCATCATGTGCAGGAATACTGATGTTCGGAATCGCTGTCTTAATTCTCGGATCAGCAGCATCTGATCTGAAGGTTAAGCTTAATCTTGATGAAGTTTCGGCAGGAGTCCTGTTTTCAGTACTACCCTTCGGGATGCTGACAGGATCACTTTTTTTCGGACCGGTGGCGGATAAATATGGATACAGGATACTTTTATCTGCATCCTGTCTGCTGTTATTTGCAGGTTTCGAAGGTCTTGCTTATTCCGGGAGTACGGGTATTCTGAAAGTGTTCATTTTTATGATAGGTACCGGAGGTGGCGCAATAAACGGCGCTACTAGTGCCCTTGTGGCAGATATAAGCGATACTGATAAGGGAGCTGACCTGAGCCTTTTAGGAGCATTCTTTGGTTTCGGAGCTCTCGGTATCCCTCTTATTATGGGTGTACTCCGGAATACTCTCAGATTTGAGACAATAATTGCTTCAGTTGGTTTCCTGGCTTTATTGTCAGGTCTGTTTTTTCTTATAATCAGCTATCCTCCGGCAAAACAGGCACATGGATTTCCTCTCAGGGGATTTTCTTCACTGATCAGGGATAAAGTATTGATAATGATAGCGTTTTTCCTTTTCCTTCAGAGCAGTTTTGAAGGTATAATCAATAACTGGACAACAACATGGCTTACTGATCATCTTTCAGTTCAGCCCGGTACTGCACTATTTGCCCTTTCATCATTTGTCGCCGGAATGACTGTAATGAGGTTGTTGCTTGGGAAATTGCTCAGAACGGTTTCTGTTAAGAATATAATGATTTTGACTTTTATTCTTCTTTTTGTAAGCCTTGTATTACTCAGGATTGCAGGATCGTTATATACCGCTATACCGGGTCTGGTACTTCTTGGAGCAGGACTTGCCGCAGGATTTCCGGTAATGCTGGGTATTACCGGAGAACGGTTTAAGGAACTTTCCGGTACTGCATTCAGTTTTGTAATGACTGTGGCGCTTACAGGCAACATGCTAATCAACTACATGATGGGATTAATTGCAGCAAAATATGGCATCAGCAGCCTGACAATAGTTGCCTTTGCAGAAATGTCGCTTCAGATCGTTTTGTTCATATTTATAATAGGGAGTCTTAAAAAAAATCTTAAATAAAAACACTAAAATCAAATTCTTATGTTAGCAAAACAATGGCTTGAAAATGCCAGGGGGATAATGACACGTATTGAAGAGACCCAGATGGATAATATCCGCAGGGCGGCAGAAATGATGGCTGATACAATTGAATGTAAAAGGTGGGTCCATACTTTCGGGTGCGGACATGCAACCCTTCCGATCGAGGAGATGTATCCCCGGATCGGGGGATTTGTGGGATTTCATCCCATGGTCGAACTGCCTCTTACCTTCTTTACGAGAATCACAGGTGAAATGGGTGTACGTCAGTTCGTGTTCCTGGAACGCGTTGAAGGATATGGTGTCGAGATAATGAAAGGTTATGATTTTGACAGCCGTGATATAATGTGGCTTTTTTCGCATTCCGGGATCAATAATGTTAATATTGACGTGGCACTTGAAGCCAGGAAAAAGGGAATGAAGGTAATAGTCTTCGGATCTTCATCTGCTGCTGCAGGCAGGAAATCGCGACATTCAAGCGGTAAGACAATTTTTGATCTTGCCGATCTGGTTGTTGATACCTGCGCACCCCTCGAGGATGCTTCAGTACCACTTAAAAACCATCCTGACAAAGTCGGACCGGTCTCAACAATGGCATTTATTACATGTGTGTGGATGACAATAACAACTGTGGCAGAGATACTGGCTGACAGGGGTGTGAAACTTTACATACATCCTTCACATAATGTACCCGGCAATGAAGGAGCGCGTGAAAGACTCGATGAGGCGCTGGATGAATATAAGCGAAGAATTGCAGGGGTCTGAATATAAATTCCAAATTCCAGGTTCCAAATTCCAGGTTCCAGGTTCCAATCGCCTCACGCTGGAATTCAGCTTATCTTCTTTAAAAGATCCATTCCGAATCCTGGCTTAGACGAGGGGATAAGCTTTCCTTTCCGGAGCCTGTAATCTGTAAGGTCAACATCATCTGATGTACATGTTACACCTTCTATTGTGGCTGTAGTGCCGAATGCTCCGGCCAGATGTGTGATATAACTGGTCTTGATTGCTGATCCCCAGGCATGAGGAGAAGAAAGGATACCCATCCTTTCAATCTCCTTAATGAAGCTGATCCATCTTGTAAATCCGAGACTTGAAATATCCTGTAAGAATACAGTGAGTATTTTCTGGGTTCCAAGCTGCCTGAGAACTTTCTCGTCAGGGTTTGCCTCCCCGTCAGCCAGCAAAGGTAAATGATCATGCATCTTAAGCCAGGAATAAAGCTTCGCATAATCTTCGACAGTCTCGTGAAAAGGTTCCTCTATCCAGAACAGCTTTATTCCTTCAATACCTTCCAGATATCTGATGAACTCCTCAATTGTGAACCCGTTATTCCCGTCAACAAGGATTTCACAATCCGGGAAATTCTGATGAACAAGCTTTGTTATTTCAATATCCCGCATCAGGCCCTTTTCTTTCTCCATCCATTTGTAGCCACGTCCAATTTTAAGCTTGAACTGCCTGTATCCGTAATTATAATCCCACCGGCATTCTTCCAATATCTTATCAGGGCCGGCGGGTTTATCTGCCGGTTCCAGGTCGTCGAAATAGATCATGCCACTATAGCAGGGAAAGGTGAGAGGTCTTCTTTTTCCCAGTAACCTGTAAACAGGCTTTTCTAGGATCTTCCCGGCAAGATCAAAAACAGAAAAGTCAAATCCTTCAATATCCGTTGGATAAAGGCCTGCAGAGGGATTGAAAAGTTCAGAAATGCTTTTACCTTTAATAATATCAAACTTTCCGGCAAGCATTTTTTCTGAAGCCCTGTTCAGTCCCCATCCCGATGCGCCCTTGTCAGTGTATAAAACATGAATACCCGAAACGGGTCCGGATCCATGAATGTCGAGCCGGGAATTTTTCCCGACCTGCCTGGGGTAATTCAGCTTTATTGTTGTAAATTTTATGCCGGTGATCCTGTGATAATCAAGTTCATCTGTCCTGAAAGCTTCTGCCGGACAGGGCATATACGGATTCATAATGCCGGCAGCGGCACCAGCCATTGTGTATTTCAAAAATTCTCTTCTTTCCATAAAAGTCAATGATCAGCAAAAAGAAACACAAAAAACAGGCACCAGGTTACCTGAAACCTTCACATGAGGGATCTGATCAGGATAGTGGTTTAAAAATACTTCTTAAACTTCTCTCCCACCTTGAAATATGTATATCTGCCTGCATCTTCTCCTTCCATATGCACTGAATCACCCGTTGTTTTATATGTACTGTGTTCTCCTGCAATCTGTGAAAAATAGACGGCAAATTTATTCCCGGTATCATCCTGCATAAGTACAAGTGCAAGGTTTTCATGGATGTCAGACTCCAGGGAGGCTCCGCACAAAGGACAAAAGAAAACAAGTGATTCTCCTTCTTTTATGTCGAAGGAAGGATGTTTCACGCTTGTATAATTGCCAATCTGCGGACTTAACAGCAGGATAGCGCTCTGCTTTGCATCATTTTTAACCTTAAAGATAAGGTGATCACCAACCCTTAGCTGTCCCTTACATTTTGGACAAATAAAATCATTCATTTTTCCTCCTTTTTTATCATGATTCATGTTTAGTTTATAAAGATAAGAAATTAGCCTGAAAGTATTATAAGAGTTTTATTTGCCTTTGGCATGAGGTTTTAATATTTTTAAGAAAAAATTCCTTATAACATGAAGAAGAGTCTGTTGTTCATTATTCTAATTTTAATTCTCCGGGTACCGGATGTAATATCATCTGAAATCTCACAGCCGGATATTGATAAAGCAATTGATAAAACAAATCTCCGGCATCCTTATCTCTATTTCAGTGAAGCTGAAAAACCTGAAATACTGGAACGTATAAAGACTGATCCGGAAAGCCGCGATATAATGAACAGATATCTGGCAAGGGCGAATATGTTGTTACATATGCCGGTTGACAGGGTGATCCCCGTTCAGGGCAGGAATACCCGTGCAGGCTGGACTGAATATGATACTGACGGGAAATATGAAAAACATTATACTTCTAACAGGGATAATGCCTTTACACTGGCATTTGTTTATCAGATGACAGGTGACAAAAAGTATGCGGAAAAGGCATTTGAATTTGCCGATGTTTTTTGTGATCTGCCTTCCTGGACGATGCGTGCTCACGAATTCCCGATAATATACAGCCGGATAATGCCATGGAATGTTCCGGATGACCAGGTCAGTTTCAGTTTTGATCATTACAATGGTGATTCAGGGAGACTGATGGCTGCTGTTTACGACTGGCTCTATCCGGCCCTTGATGTTGCACAGAGGGACAGGATCAGGGGAGCGTTGCTTGAGAAAGTAATTACACGTGTCAGGGGTAACTATGAATATCACTGGTGGGCAACAGCCTACAGATGTAACTGGTGTGGAGTATGCAATTCCGGTATTGGTCTGGCAGGACTTGCACTGCTTACAGAGGATCCCCAGCTGACAGATGTTGTCAGCGAATCTTATAACCGGATAAATAATATGCTGAATGAGCTTGGGATCGACGGAGGATGGCAGGAGGGAGGGGGTTACTGGAATTACGGAGTTCACACTTCCGCATTTTTTGCCGATGCACTTAATAGACTTAGCGGTGGCAAATTAAATCTTTTTGAAAATGAGAAGCTGAAGAGTAATCCGGTTAATTTCCCGGTGTATATTTCGGTACCCGGGAAAGGTTCCCTTAATTTTGAGGATTCGGGAGGAGGAAGACTGGGAAGCACCTGGTTCATCAACAAGCTGGCGGCAGAAACAAACAGTGGTCTTGCTTCCTGGTATCGCAATGAATTTTTCGGAGAAGGCCAGGATATCTTTGATATTATATGGCCGAGAACCTCTGTTAAACCGGTCCCACCGGCAAAGCCATCTATGCATTTCAGGACAATCGACTGGTGGGTAATGAGAAGTGACTTTAGCGATGAGACAAAAGTTCTTGTTGCCGGGAAGGCAGGCATGAACGACGATCCGCATCATGGTCACCTCGATATAGGCCAGTTTATTGTTTATTATGCAGGCGATTATTTCATAACAGACATAGGTAGCGGATCTTATGATGAGAAATATTTTGATGATGCACGATGGAATTACCCCCAGGCGTCGAGCATCGGACATAATGTGGTATTTGTAAATGGCGAAAAACAAATTCCGGGGAAAATGCGCAAACAGCCATGGAATTTCGATATAGGAGGGAAGGTTCTTAAATTCAGCTCCACAGACAAACTTGATTATGTCCTGATGGATCCAACCTTAGCATATCCGGGTATCGAAATGAAAGGCTGGAGAAGACATGTTACACTTGATAAACCTTCAGTAACTGTTGTTGTAGATGAAGTTAAAGCAGCAGCCGGGTCTGAAATAGAACTGCGGTTTCATCCGGGTGTTACGGCAGAACCAAAGGGGAATTTCGTAATGCTTAACGGAAATAAGGGAAAAATGGCACTTATACCCATTACTGACCAGTCTTTCACATTCAGGGAAGGAAAACATGCATGCCAGCCGGTAAATGCCACACGTTCATTCTTCCGGGTCAACTATTTCGGAACTGTAATTACGACAAAGAAGGAGAACACTGTTATGGCAACTATCATAGTTCCCGTGAGTGACGAAAATGAGGCCCGGAAAATCTCCGGTTCAGTGAAGAAAACTTATGGAGCTGATGGCAGTTTTACACTTTCATTCACAAGTGGAGGGAAACAATTCAGGTATTCCTATAAAAATGATAAAGAGGGATTGTTACTTTCAGATTAAAATCATTAATGTCAGACCAAATTTATTAAGTGGAAGTTTAGCTCCA
Source organism: uncultured Rikenellaceae bacterium (assembly GCA_964637415.1). Lineage (GTDB taxonomy): Bacteria > Bacteroidota > Bacteroidia > Bacteroidales > VadinHA17 > LD21. Next base: position 7,618 of record CAZWUB010000022.1, on the reverse strand, counting down.
TAGAGCCTGCCCCGCCTTAAGAGCGGAGCGACGCTTTATTTTGAAAGTGAACGGTAGTATAATTTCTTTGCTTCGATCTTCATACCCGGATTATGTCCCTGGATTGCAAAATGCCCCGACTTGTATTCATCGTCATCGTAAGTCATTACAAGCTTGTTATTGATCCAGAACTGTATATGTGTTCCGACTGCTTTAATGCGATAGCTGAACCACTCACCATCCTTTGTAATTAACGGTGTCGTCGGCTTTCCTGTCGGGGTTCCCGGTTTCCACAGCCAGCCAGTATAGGCATCCTGGTTGTTACATATCTGGGCTTCATAACCCCGTGGGAATCCATCCGGATTATCCGCCGGCGGATTTGCCCTGAAATAAAGTCCGCTGTTGCTGTTTGTACCGGATATCCTGAACATGCCCTTTACCTCGAAATCGGTACATGTTGCATCGGTATAGATATGCCCCATCCCGCCTTCTCCCGTGAGTATGCCATTCTGCACGGTCCATGTCGCTTTTCCGCGGACAAACCATCCAGCAAGATCTTTACCGTTGAAAAGCGAAATCCATTTCGGTTTTGCACAGAGGATGCCTGAAAAGCTTATTAACATCAGGATTACCAGTAATTTACGGAGTCTGTTCATGTCTTATTAATTTTTGATTTGAAATTCTTTCATCATATCACCCTTAAATACCTATATTTAACAGGGAAGAAGAAAAAGTACATAAATTTAGGATAAATAATCCCGTAATAAAATACTCTCACATGAAAACAATTCCATTTCGACTGTATTTTTTATTTGCGGCTCTTATAATTTTTACCGGCTGTAGCAAATTTCCGGAGAAACACCGGGAGCCTGTCGATTATGTAAATCCTTACATATGACCGGACTGATAGGCCAGTATCACCAGGGCAACCAGCCCGGATACCATATCCCTTACCTTTATAATTATTCCGGTGAACCCTGGAAAACCCAGAAGATAGTCAGAGATATAATTAAGATCTGGTATGGTGATACTCCCCTGGGAATATGTGGTGATGAAGATGAAGGCGAGACATCGTCGTGGTTTGTTTTTTCCTCAATGGGATTTTTCCCGGTATGTCCTGGCAAACCTGTTTATGATATCGGAAGCCCATTATTCAGGAAGATAACAATTGATACCGGGAATGGAAGGAAATTCATTATTCAGGTTGACGGGGTATCAGATAAGAATAAATTTATACAGTCAGCAACTCTGAATGGCAAGTCACATAATACTCCGTGGTTCAGGCATTCGGACCTTGCAGAGGGTGGCAAACTGATCCTGAAGATGGGACCTGTGCCGGATAAGACCTGGGGATTGAACTGGAATTAAAATACGTCTTTTAATACGTCTTTTAATACGTTTTTTAATACATATTTTTTTTAACAGCTATCTTTAAGTAAATGAAAACCTGGAAGACAAAGAGCGGATATAAAATAGTGAGGATTTTATTCGGGAGGAGCAATGTTTTTTTGCTGCAGAATAACAGAGTCAATGTTCTGATTGATACCTGTTCGGCAGCCTTCTGGAAACTTCTTGATGGACGCCTGAGATTATCAGGCATCAATCATATTGATTATCTGGTTCTTACTCATTCTCATTATGATCATGCTGATAATGCTTCGAAGATCAAAAAGGAATATAATGCTTCTGTTGTTATCCATCGCTCGGAATCAGAAAATCTGACAAGCGGAAAAGCAGGCATGCCTCGCGGGACAAATCCATTATCAAAGTTTATAACTGATAATATGGAGAAGGTTTTTGCTTCGAAACGATTCGCCACATGCAGCTATGATATACTTGTCGATGATTTTTATAATATGGAGGACTGGGGATTTAGTGCATTTATAATCAATACTCCGGGTCATACACCGGGATCGGTAAGCATAATTGTGGATGACGAAATAGCAATTGTCGGCGATACAATGTTTGGTGTTTTCAGATATTCTGTTTTCCCTCCCTTTGCCGCTGATGAAAGACAATTGCTGAAAAGCTGGGGGAAGCTGCTTGAAACGAAATGCACACTATTTCTTCCTTCACACGGAACAGAGAATCCGCGGTGGCTGGTACAAAAAGATTATAATAACAGGATCAGAAACCTGCAATAAGATCAGAAATCCACTTTCCCCATCTTTCAATTCCTTCTCCTGTTTTTGCCGAGACAGTAAGAAATTCAAGGTGGGGATTTATGTTCTTTGCATTTTTGATGAAATCATCAGTCTGAAAATCAACATAAGGCAGCAGATCAGATTTGTTGATCAGGCAAAGGTGTGATGTCTCAAACATATTTGGATATTTGAGAGGTTTATCGGCTCCTTCGGTGACACTAATGATGATGACCCTTCTGAATTCACCAAGATCATAACGGGAGGGACAGACAAGGTTACCGACATTTTCGATGAACAGGATTGAATTTGCTTCCGGATTCAGCTTTTTTACTGCAGATTCAACCATTTGCGAATCAAGATGGCAACCCGAGCCCGTATTGATTTGAATTGCCGGCGCTCCGGCTTTTTCAATCCGGTCAGCATCCAGGCAGGTCTGCTGGTCCCCTTCAATTACATAAACCTTCTTTGATGATTTAATCCGGCTGATAGTATTTTCGAGTATTGTTGTCTTCCCCGATCCGGGAGAACTTACCATATTAATGCATAGCACCTTTCTTCCTTCAAAGAACCTGCGGTTCATTGCTGCAGTCATATTATTGCGGGCAAGAACATCAACCTTAAGGTTAATGACCTGCTTCCCGGAATGTTTATGGGAATGTCCTTCACCGGAATTTCCAAATTCATCCTTTTCACACATAACTTCTGATTTTATATTTTCACCTGATTAGATTTCTTCATCATCCTTTTCCACAACAAGCGATACTACCCTGAACTCATACCCTTTCCTTATTTCTGAAGGGAATGAATTACAAACCGGGCATGTATCGATCCTGTTATCCATTTCAAATTCCCTGTCACATGCAGGGCAGTATCCCTTACCTTTAATTATTTCAATTTTAATTGCAGCTTTGGCGAGAACTGTTCCTCCGGAAAGTATTTCAAGGGCTGACCGGAATGCGTCAATTTCAACTCCGCTGAAAATACCCGCTTCAACAGTAATCTCGCTTACCAGGCCGGCATCGTTCCTTCCGGCCTCGTATTCTGCAATTTTAATGACTTCTCCGGCTAATGATAATTCGTGCAATGTAAAATACTTTATGTGCTTATTCTGATTACTTCATATTCATCAATCCCGGGAAGTGTAAAAGACAGAACATCTTCTTTTTTCGTGAATACGAGGTCCCCGGCCGACCAGAGAGCTTTCACATTCCTCACATCCTCCTTAATAAGAACTTCAATTTGCAGTCCGCTTACCGGGATGATCTTTTGTATCGGTCTTCTCATTTCAGAGGTGAAATTGATCAGATAAAGGAACAATAAATTTCCTTTTTTCCTTAGGTTCACTTCAACCGATGAGGGCACATTTTCCAGCTTAATCAGTGGTTTGCATGTTGAAGTTACCAGGTTGGAAAGTATGCGGTAATATTCAGAGAAACGGAATTTATTAAGTGATCCGCCGAATGTTCCGGCAAAATAAAATGATCTTCCCTTTCCGTATTTATTTTCAACAATGAAGGGGAATTCAGAAATCTCAGGACTTGCGGCATAGCTTCCGGGAAGAGGTTTGCAGAAATATACCGGTGCAGGAGCTTTTGTCTTTATTTTCAGACCGTACGTCGGAGCATAAATATTATTGTCTGATATATCCCTGAACGATAAATGTGTTTTATCTGCAAGGGTTATATAATCCCAGTTAAGCGGACCAAAAATATCTCCCGCTTTTTCAATGCCGAAGAGATCACTTAGCAGGGGCATCTCCCGGAACCTGCCGTTCCCGTCATACCCTGATGTTTCGAAGGTAGAAATAATATTCCCGCCGCGGCGTACAAATTCCCTTATTTTATCACCCTCTTCTGCTTTAATACATGCTGCATTGGGCAAAATGATAAGTTCATATTTATCAAGATCATTTCTGAGAGCTTCCTCATCAATAACATCGAAAGGGAAATGACCTCGTGATAATCCGTCATAGAAACCATAGAACTCTTCTGAAATGTTGCCTGCTCTGGCTGTTTTCATTTCTTTTGTGAAATCAGTGAGGGGTACCGATGATCCGCTGTAATAGTTACCTGCTCTTTGTGGCCACAGGAGTGCTATTCCGGCCATTGATTCAGTAAGGTGGAACGGATCCGGATTATCCCTGATAAAAGTGTTATATTTCCTTATAACATCCATCTCCTTTTTGTGGGATTGGGGTGAAGTGCTGCAAACAGCAAGCCATACATTTGCCTGGTGAGTTATTGTCTGGCTGTAAAGTATGCAAAGCTCACCTGGAGGCAGTGAAGAATATGTCCAGGGACCCTGCTTTGCCGCATCAAATACAACTGTCGGTTTCCCTTCTGCCTGGGTTTCCAGAAGTTTGGCAGTTGCTCCCGGTTTGTAAACAGGTTCGGCCATTTCTCCATAAAGAAAACCTCCCTCCGCGCCAAGTATGTCGGTTTCCCTGATTATCTTTCGGTTTTCTCTTCCTGTTGGCCACGATGGAGCAAGAGTATTTCCATTCATATAGAGAAGGACCTGCGGATTTATAGCCTTGATGATCCTGTTCGTATCTCTAAGAAATGTGGAAATGCTGCCGGACTGAAAATCTAAAAGGTTTGTCCATTCAGGATCATCTCTTTTTGATGCCAGGAGGGTCTTCAAAGGGATCTCTTTACCGTATTTCTCCCTGTAAAGCTCTTTGCAGTGTGTGCAATAGCATGTATTTGAAAAAAAGATCGGGCCATCGTAAAAAATTCCGTCTATTTTGTATCCGGCAAGCTTTCTGACAGTCTGAAAAACCTCTTCACGCCAGGGGCTGTTTATACAAAAGGAAGAGTCCACACTGTATACATTATCAATCGGTTTTCCATCATCCTTTATCTGCTGCCATTCCGGATGCTGACGGGCATAGGATGATACTATTGCATGGACATTATAATATACCACTACTTTAATTCCGCGCTTATGAACTTCACTTATGTATTGTTCAAGTGAACTGAAACTGACCTTTGCCCCGGTGAACAGATTATGTTCATCAATAAATGATGTTCCCGGTGATGTTTCCGTGAATCTTACAACATGTTCCATGTTGGCTGCAAGATATCTCAGAAGATCTGCTTTCTCACCATACTCAAAGCCCTGTTCCAGTTCAACGATCCGCAAAGGTTCCTGCTCCCACCATTTATCATCTTGTCCGGGATAAAGGATAACGGAGCCGGGAATTAAGGACATTCCGGCTGCAACTGTCCCGGTTGTTCCGATAAATTTTCTACGATTATAAGTCGACTTGACAGATTTCATTATAAGGTTAATGAGGAAATACTTCTACAGATCAATTAAATGTAAATTTATCCACTTTTGGCTGATTGGGAAAATATTCTGAGATTATTCTGAAGAAATGTTTTAGCTTTAATTATTCATAAACTTTGTGTATCATTTGTATGGTTGAATAGTTTAAATTGCTTTAATAAGCTGAAAACATGAAAATTGCCCGCAGAAGTTTTATTGAAACTACAGTCGCAATATTAGGAGGAATACCACTTTCCGGCATCATTCTGTCAGGAGATAATGCCAGACCGGTCCGGTTTGGAATATTTACTGATTCTCATTATGCCGACAGAGATCACCTTGGCAGCAGATACTACAGGGAATCGCTGAAGAAATTATCGGAATGTGTTGAATTGATGAATGACCAGAAAGTTGATTTCCTTATCGAACTGGGTGATTTCAAGGATCAGGGTAATCCTCCCGAAAAAGATGAAACTCTTCGCTTCCTCGACCTTATTGAGAAAGAGTTCAGTCTTTTCAGGGGTCGTCGTTTTCATGTTCTGGGTAATCATGATCATGACAGCATTTCAAAGGGAGAGTTTCTGGAAAGGATCATCAATACGGGCTTTGCGAAAGCTGCAGCATATTATTCGTTCAATATCAATTCAGTGCATTTTATTGTTCTCGATGCCAATTACAGCTCAGACGGGATCCCTTATAACCGGGGGAGATTTGACTGGACCGATGCTTATGTGCCTGAAAGACAATTAAGCTGGTTCAGGAAAGACTTAAAAACTAATAAATTACCCACAGTTGTTTTTTTGCATCACAGGCTGGATGCATCCGGCGATAACAGTATTTATGGCCCGCGCAATGCAGATGAGGTACGGAAGATCCTTGAAGATTCAGGTAAAGTACTGATCGTATTTCAGGGTCATGAGCATGCAGGAGCCCTTAATCGCATAAATGGAATTACATATTACACATTAAAAGGGATGGTCGAGGGTTCCGGTCCTGAAAATAACAGTTATGCAATAGCAGAAATTGGCAGGGATCTGTCGGTAACTATAAAAGGTTACCGGAAAGCAACATCCGGGAAGTTCTGATCTTGTGCGACAAAACCGGGTTTAATTGCCGTTTTCTTTGTTTTTTAACCTTTTCCTGTCGGTTTCACTGAGAAATATTTTCCTCAGGCGCATTGATTTTGGAGTTATCTCGATATATTCATCCGATGCTATATACTCCATTGCTTCTTCGAGTGAGAAACGGACCGGAGGAGGAAGTAATATCTTGTCATCCGAACCTGATGCTCTCATATTTGTAAGCTTTTTCGTTTTTGTGACATTGACTGTTATATCGCTCTGCCTGGTAGTCTCGCCGACGACCTGTCCCATATATATTTCTTCACCGGGGAAGACGAAAAATCTTCCGCGATCGTCAAGCTTATCAATTGCATATGCAGCAGCCAGACCGGTTTCCATTGCAATCAGTGAACCATTGCGCTTATATGCTATATCTCCTTTCCAGAGTTCATAGCGGTCAAAACGATGAGCTATAACTGCTTCACCTTCGGTAGCGGTAAGAAGCTGATTCCTCAATCCTATAATCCCTCTTGCAGGAATTTTAAAGTCCATCCGGGAACGGTCGTCCCTGTTTTCTATATTAACAATCTCTCCCCTGCGTTGCGTAACATTATCAATTACTTTGCCCGCAAAAATTTCAGGGACCATAACTGTCAGAAGTTCAACCGGCTCGTGTTTCTTCCCGTCAACATCCTTTGTAAGTACCTTTGGCTGACCCACCTGCATCTCAAAGCCTTCACGACGCATTGTCTCAATAAGGATTGAAAGATGAAGGATGCCTCTTCCAAACACGATGAAAGTATCTGATGAGCTTGTTTCCTCAACTCTCAGAGCAAGGTTCTTTTCAGTTTCCCTGAATAAACGTTCACGTAGCTGACGGGATGTTACAAGAGTCCCTTCACGGCCATAAAACGGTGAATTGTTTGTCATGAACATCATGCTCATTGTAGGTTCATCAACTCCGAAATAGGGGAGACCCTCGGGTTCAAGTCCGTCGGCTATTGTATCTCCGATATCGAAATCTTCCATCCCTAACACAGCACATATTTCACCCGATCTTACAGGTTTTTTTGTCTTTTCTTTTCCAAGCCCTTCAAAAAGAAAAACTTCCTTAACTGTATTCTTCGTAATTTTCCCGTCGCGTTTAATAAGAGAAACCTGGCT
>CAZWUB010000021.1:22799-35043 GCA_964637415.1 uncultured Rikenellaceae bacterium | reverse complement strand
CCCTCACCTCTTCCCCTCTTCTACCCCTCCTTCCTATCCTTCCCGGCCGGTCACTCCACCCTGCAGGTGTAATGAAACCATTCCCCCGTAGCCATCTGGATCCACGGAAATGAAGGATCATCACCGAGTCTAACATAATTAAGCCAATAGGGCTCACGGTGGTCAATTGTATGATTCAGCTCGTTTTCATGTCCCGGGATAATTAGTTTTGGCCTGAAACCCTTTGCCAGCCTCATTCCGGGATAATAAGACCAAGAGTTAATCATAATATTCAATCGATTTCTTTAAGAATTCGTAACTTTCCTGATATAAAACTTTGCACATCATGAAGAAGATATCTTTTTTAATAACAATATTGATACTTCCTCTGGTGTGCCTTTCCCAGGAGAAACCGGAAATAATCAAAAAGGGATGGAATGTCGGGATCCTTCCTGCAGTTGCCTATGATTCAGATCTGGGGGTCTATTACGGTATCATTTTCAATCCTTTTGATTACGGCGACGGATCCAGATATCCCGATTACTTTCAGTCGGTTTATCTTCAGATATCGGGATATTCCAGGGGTAGTTCGGAACACATTCTGGAATATGAGTCTTATAATCTGATCCCCGGAATAAAATTTTCAACCAGGGTGAAATATCTTGGTTATAAAGCATATCCGTTTTATGGTTATAACGGGAATGAATCAATTTATAATCACGAATGGGAAGATCCTGATGATCCGGCATATAAATCAAGAATGTTTTACAGGATCGAAAGGAAATATTTAAGAGTATCAGCAGATCTGCAGGATACTATAGGTGACAGTAAATTTCAATGGAGGGCAGGCTGGGCAATGGGATTTTACAAAACCGCACCTGTTAATATTGAAAAAATGAACATGAAGCTTAAAGGTGATAAGATCCTCCCGGACACTGCAAGCCTGTTTGAGGAGTATAATGACTGGGGTATCATAAGGGACGAAGAAAAAGATGGAGGAATAGTAAATAATTTCATGGCAGGAATTATTTATGATTCAAGGAATAAGCTCACAAATCCCGATAATGGAATATTTACCGAGCTGAATTTCAGGTGGATGCCGTCGTTTCTGAGTAAGGAAGGATATTCCTGTTTCAGCATCGGGATCATTCACAAGCAATACTTTACAATTATCAGCCGCCGGCTTATTCTTGCTTACCGGCTCTGGCTGAATGCAAACATCCTGGATGAGCAGCCATTCTTTACCCGTCAGTTACTGACAAACTTTACTGGGAATGAGGGTTATGGCGGTTCTGCCACACTACGTGGTGCATTGATGCAGAGAATTGTAACAAATGACTTTCTTCTCGGCACCATTGAACTGAGATCACGACTCGTAAATTTCCAGCTGATTAAACAAAACTGGTATATAGGAGCTGTTCTGTTTACCGATGCCGGAAGGATACTTAAACCTGTAAGGCCCGATCTTAGCGCTGTCCCCGGCGAATATCTACCCCTCTATTTCAATCCGTCTGACAGATCAATCCATCAGACCGTAGGGGGAGGATTGAAAATGGCAATGAATGAGAATTTTGTTCTTTCAGTAGAATTTGGTAAACCGTTAAGCAGCCAGGATGGTACATCAGGACTTTACCTGGGGCTAAACTACCAGTTCTGATATTATGACCATCCGGCAAAAGTGAAGCGCTCAGGAATATTCATTTGCAAATATTAAATTGCACCCGGGCTAAAATACTCCACTATTTATGAAATTATCTCTTAATGCTCTAATATACAGCTTATTTATTGATCCCCTCCTTTCAGGTATAAGGGAATCGGTTTATGAAAAGGTACCTGATTCCGCAAATGTGATTGATATAGCATGCGGGACCGGGAAGCTGGCACTTTTTATTTCAGGGAAAGCCGGTCATGTGACGGGAATTGATCTGGATGAGAAGCTTATAAAATTTGCTGATTCAAGAGCAAAAAATAAGGGATTAAGTAACCTGACATTTAAAGTTCAGGATGCAACTGACCTTTCAGTATATAATGAAGGTGAATTTGATATTGCAGTTACCTCGATGGCAGTCCATCAGTTCAGGGAGGATCTGGCAATAAACATACTACGGGAAATAAAACGGATATCCCGGAAAGTCATTATTGCCGATTATAACTGTCCGATGCCTTCCGGCTTTTCAAAGTCATTTGCCTATGGAATAGAGAGCATTGTTAAAGGCGACCATCACCGGAATTTCATGAATTACATGTCGAGGGGCGGTATAAGCTGGTTTGCCGGTTCAGCAGGACTTACAATCCAATCATCAGAAATCAGGGGAAACGGCGTCTTTAAAGTGGCAGTTTGTTGATGTAAGAACAAGGAACATCGATTAACGATTTATGAAGTTGAGCATAATTAACTTATTTTCTGTTTCTACTTCCGAACTAAAGGGGCTCCTTTTAGTCTTTTATAAATCCTCCATCTTTCAGCCAGGCTATAAAGCTGTCTCTCCAGGTGCTCACTGCATATCCTCTTCCGATGCCCGAGTCAAAACCATGGCTGCCTTTTGAATAGATGTGTAATTCCACACTGAATTTCTTTTCTTTCAAAGCGCTGTACAATTCAATACAGTTTTCGGGAGGTGTTGTTGTATCTTCTCCTCCATTCATTATAAAGACAGGAGGAAAAGTATCTTTTTCTTTCAGGATTTTTAAAAATCCCGGATTTAATCCCGGGTAAAAGAGTCCTACAAAATCAGGATTTGTATTTACCTTTTCAAATTTTGCATATGACGGTAAGGATTTTTCGAACAAAGAGAGTGCTGCTGTTATTGACAGAGCTCCTCCTGCTGAAAACCCACCGATACCTATCTTATTTTCATCAATACCAAGTTCCTTTGCCCTGCTGCGAAGTACATAAATAGCCCTCCGGGCATCAGCATATACATGGGAATTATATTCATTCCTCGAGATCTTCAATCCTTCCGCATCCTGATTAAAGGTCCTGTATTTGAGCACCAGAGAGGTTATACCATGACTTGCCAGCCATAACGCCATGTCGTTTCCTTCACGATCGATCCATACATCACGGAATCCGCCTCCGGGACAGATAACAAATGCCACTCCGTTAGCAGAACCTTCTTCAGGCTTATGAATAATATAAGTCGGGACCGACACACAGCTGAATACACGGTTTGACTGCGAAAGTGAACCTTCACTGAAATCATTTACGGCAAGTTTCTCTTCTTTGTATTGAAACGGATTGCCGGGAATACCATCCGGCCAGAGAGGCTCTTCTATAGGTAATTGCGCTGTAACATTAACCATTCCCGAAAGGAATATCAGACCAGAAATCAGGACTCTGAAACGAGGTTTCATAATTATAAGATTAAATATTTTTAAGGAATGAAAGTACAGCTTTATTTATGAAATCCAAATTATTCAGGTTTCAGGCTGATTAACAGGAAAAAGCTTTGGAAAATTAAAAAATATCTAACTTTTGAAATTCATATCCTTTGTGAATCCTTTGTGCGCCTGTGGTTAATAATTTTTTTATCACTAAGGATCACAAAGGTTATCACTAAGGAACACAAAGAAATTCAATAAATTAAGAACATTTATGAATTAAACAGACTAAAAAGCAGAATTTATTTTCAGAATCGCTGATTCTTTTGAAATTTGCAGGAGTAATTCAAACGGAATCAGAGATGGCATACAAACTTTCCAAAAATATAAAAATCAACCCTGTTGAACCTTTGTGCAGAAAAAAGACCTATAACTCCCCCGAAGAGGCACAGGAAATGATCCGCCAGATTATGGAAACACGGGTTACCAGGGCAATACATTTTTATCAATGCCCTGTCTGCGGTTTATGGCATTTAACAAGCAGAAGAGAAAAATGAACTAGTTAAAATGAAGGTTCCGGTTCCGGTTCAGGTTCAGGATACAGATCAAGCTTCGTCCCGCATTTCTTACAGAAAAGAGCATCATTATCATGCTTGTCAAACATGCAGTTCGAACAAACCTGAGTGTTCGTTTTGTCTGAAGTTCTGATCATTTCAGTTGTGACTATACCGGTTGGCACTGCGATAATTGCATAACCCATTATCATTACGATACTTGCCAGGAACTGACCCAGACCTGTTGCCGGAGCAAGATCGCCATATCCAACAGTTGTAAGGGTCACAACCGCCCAGTATATACTGACTGGAATGCTTGTAAAACCATTTTTCTCTCCTTCAACAAGATATATTATTGTTCCGAAGATCACGACCAGGGTGATCACAACCGAAATGAACATTAAGATCTTTTCACGGCTCCTGTATAAAGCTTTCATAAGAGTACGACCGGCTGAAGTATACCTTGTGAACTTCAGTATCCTGAACACCCTCAGAAGCCTGACAGCCCTGATTACCAACAAGCTCGGGGCGCCGGGGAAAGCGAAAACTATTAATCCCGGCAGAATAGCCATAAGGTCTATTATTCCATAAAAACTAAGAATGTAACTTACAGGCTTTCTGACAACATAGATCCTCAGGAGATATTCGATTGAAAATAACAGTGTAATGATCCACTCTGTTATACGCAAAGGCAAAGAAAACCTGCTATGGACAGACGGAATGCTGTCCACCATGACTATCAGGATACTGATAATGATCAGTACTATAAGAGAAAGATCAAAAAACCTTCCTGCTTTTGTGTCGGCTTCAAAGATTATCTCGTAAAGCCTCTTTTTGTTAATTTGCATATCAACCGGTCTGAATTTATGTCAAAAATAATAGTTCTGACGAAATGATACTATCTTTAAACTTATACTGACCAGAGATCAAAATAAAACCATAACTATAAAAGTCAGGTATATTTTGTAATCTGTTTATTTCTAAACTATATTGGTTTTTTGTTTTGGTATCAGAACAACTGAAAAAAACATTTCTATGAGTTTATCTGAGCCACCATTGTTTTCGGTGATCATTCCAACTTACAACAGGGCATATCTGCTTGTAAGAGCTTTAAAATCACTTACCGGACAAACCGAAAAAGACTGGGAAGGGATCATCGTTGATGATGGCAGCACTGATGATACATATTTACAGATTAAACATTTTACGGAACCTGACACAAGAATAAAATACTTCCGGAAACGACATAGCGGTGAAGCTCTTACAAAAAACCATGGCATCCTGAAATCAAAAGGCAGGTTTATCACGTTCCTCGATTCCGATGATGAATATGCCCCCGTTCATCTTGAATCCAGAAAGTATTTTCTCTTACAAAATCCTGAAATAAAATTCCTGTATGGCGGAGTAACGATACTTGGCAATCCTTATGTTCCGGATAAAAATGATCCGGCAGTTAAAATTAATCTGAAGGACTGTAAGATAGGCGGAACATTTTTTATTGAAAGGGAGACATTATTGTCACTGAAAGGGTTCAAAAATATTCTTTTGGGACCGGACAGTGATCTTTATGAAAGAGCCGTTAAACAAAAGATCAAAATGGCTGAGATAAAAGTACCGACCTATATGTATCATCATGAAAATCCGGATTCAATAACAAATACCCTTTTTCTGCAGATCAGGGATTGATAATTCCAAATCCGGTTCGTATTAATTTCATTTTTTGCCGAACCAATCAAATGTATTATTGTTAGATTACTGGAAATAATACATGATTTAATTTAATATGTTGAAGCCGTCAATTGAAAATAATGCTGAAGGAACCAGCAACTACAGAAGAAATAATCTTGACAGATCATCATCTCCTTATCTTTTGCAACATAATGGCAATCCTGTATGGTGGCAGGAATGGAATAAGGAAACTCTCGATTATGCTATAAAGGAAAATAAACCTTTACTTGTTTCAACAGGCTATGCCACATGTCACTGGTGCCATGTTATGGCTGCTGAGGCATTTTCGGACAATGACACTGCTTCATATCTCAACGAAAATTATGTTTGTATCAAGGTCGACCGTGAACAAAGGCCTGACATCGACCAGTACATGATGAATTTCATCCAGACACAGACCGGAAGCGGAGGATGGCCGCTAAATGTATTCCTCACACCTGATGGCAGGCCTGTGGTGGCAGTTACATACGCTCCGGCTAAAAGTGATGAGAACAGGATGTCTTTTAAAGAGATCGCCGGGAGGGTAAAAGAATACCTGAAATCGGAGGGAAATACGGTTCCTCCTTTCAACTTTATTGAAAACGAACCGCCCACGGAAGAAGAAAGCAATATCGCCCGTGAAACAGGATATTATTATGATGATCAATATGGAGGTTTCGGCGTCGGACAAAAATTTCCCCCACACTCTATACTCCTTTTCCTTCTATATTATCTCTCCATAAAGGATGATGATGAAATAAGAAAAATCGTCACCCCTACTCTTGATGCCATAATGCTCGGCGGAATTAACGATCACCTCCAGGGAGGTATTTTCCGCTACTGTGTGGACAGAAAATGGACTATTCCGCATTTTGAAAAAATGCTTTATGACCAGGCACTGGCTCTGTGGTCTTTCTCACTGGGATATAAAGTGACCGGTAATTCAAATTATAAAAATATGGCTGAGAAGATATTAAAATGTCTTGACGAGTGTTTTGAAGATAATGGTTTATATGTCTCAGCATTCAACGCGGATACTGATCATGAAGAAGGAGCCACTTATCTTTGGACATATAGCGAAATTGAAAATCTGCTCGGTAAAGAAGATTTTAAAAGATTCTGTGATGTTTATAAAATAAGTGAAGAAGGAAATTTCGAGGGCAGAAACCATCTGATCAGAAAAAATCGTGATGCCTTAAATGATATTGAAGATAAGCTGCTCGCTGTCCGGAAGAAAAGAAATCAGCCTTCGGTTGACACTAAGATACTGTGTGGCTTAAATGCACTGGCTTCTGCAGCGATGATACAGGCTGGAAGGTTTCTTGAAAAGCCTGAACTTGAGATCAAAGCCGAAGAGATCATTAATAAACTTATTGAAATCTTCCGGGACGGATCAACGCTCGGACATTCTTATTATAACGGTACCCTTCAGAAACAGAGCTTTCTTTCGGATGCCGGAGCTTTACTGACAGCAGTTACAATGTTGTTCGAAAGAAATGAAGAATGGAAAGATACTATGGATTCATTATCCAAATATGTTGAATCATTCAGAGTTGACGGCAAATGGATTGAGTCGGGATCTGATGATTTTATTGCGGTTGATGCATCCTGGACCGATCAGCCCGTACCATCAGCAGTGAGCCTTGCAGAAACAGGTCTGACCCGTTATTCATTGCTTACCGGCAAAGAAGTTAAAGCAGTTCCTTACAGGAGAGTTTTGCAATCTGATTTTTATAACATCAATGCACTTATGTGCAATGAGCAGTTTCATGTTTATACCTCAAAAATGCCATTATCATGGAAAGATTTACCTGCCAATTCAATTCAGAGGCAGGGTGAACCGGAAACGGATTGCTTCAATAAGATTTGCCGGATATTATAATATTTACAACGCAAATTTTATATTTGCTGAAAATGTTATAAAATAGGTACCAAATAATCTTGACATGGAAGACATTGAAATCTGCAACTGTAACGGCATAATGAAAAGTGAAATTGTAAAAGCTATAAAAGAAAAAGGATTAAAAACAGTTGAAGAAGTTCAGGAAGCTACAGATGCCGGAACTGTATGCGGAAGTTGCATACCAGACATTGAGGATATCCTTAAAGAAATTAATGAATAAAGAAAGACTATGGAAAATAATGAATTTGAAAAAGGAAAGAAATTCTCTTATGCCGGTTCTATCGCTTATGCTGAAAAGGCCGTCGTAAGCAAACATGTACTTAAAAAAGAGACAGGAAATATCAGTCTCATGTCATTTGATAAAGGAGAAGGACTGACAGAGCATACATCACCATATGATGCCGTTGTACAGATAGTTGATGGTAAGGCTGAGATCATAATTAACGGAATTTCCAATCTACTTGAGTCTGGGGAAACCATAATAATGCCCGCAAATCAGCCTCATGCACTTAAAGCGGTTGAGAAATTCAAGATGGTCCTTACAATGATCAGGAGCAAATAATGTTTTAATTCATGTAAAACCTCGACTCGGCTATATCCTGTTTTACAACCAGGGTAATGTATTTACTATTCATCCTTCAATGCAACAATGGGATCGAGCATTGATGCTTTTCTCGCCGGATATACGCCGAAAAACATCCCGACTATCAGAGAAAAAAGAAAAGAATAAATAATTGACGGTATTGAAATACTGAGATTCCAGTCAGTTGCAAGGCTTATAACAACTGAGATAATTATCCCGAGAATAATTCCTATCACACCTCCGCTTATACTGAGAATTGATGCTTCAATTATAAACTGAATCAAAATATCTCTTTTACTTGCCCCGACAGCCATTCTCAGACCGATCTCATTTATTCTTTCGCGTATGGCGATCAACATAATTGCAAGAATGCCAATGCCTCCGACAAGTAATGATATACTTGCAATACTAACTATAAGTGTTGTGAAAGTATCTGTTGTCTCCTTTTGGGTAGCAAGCAGTTCGACCTGGGTTTGTATTGTGAAATCATCAGGTTTGTTTAGACGGTTAAGGCGGTGTCTCTCCCTTAAAAATTCTTTAAGCTGATCAACAGCAGCTTCCATTTTATCAGAAGAGTAAGGCTGAACATTTATTGTATTGATATAATTCATATTGAATACCCTTCGTAGTGCAGTTTGCAGCGGAATGAATATCTGGTCATCCTGGTCCACACCATTAAGATCGACACCCTTCGATTCCATTACCCCGATAACGTTAAAAGTAATACGTCCTATCAGGATCTTTTCACCTACCGGATCGCTGGTGCCAAACAAATTTTTCACAACTGTTTTTCCCAGTACTGCATTACGTACGGAAGCTTTGTCATCATCTTCCGTAAAGAAATCACCTGTTTCAGAATAATAATTCCTTACCTGCCTGTAATCCGGAGTAGTTCCTGTAATGGTTGTATTTGTACTGAGATTACCCCATTTAACCTGCATTTTTTTTGACTGAACGGGGACAGCAAACTTAACTGCAGGGCAATTTTCAGCCATCAACTTTGCATCCTGAACGGTCAGTGTTGTAACCGTTCCTGATATCTGCTGTCTTCCTGCACTTTTTTGAACTTGCCCGGCATTTACAATTATCAGATCGGTACCCATCGAATTTATCTGAGCCAGCACCTCTTTTTGTGCACCATTACCGACAGCAACCATAATAATTACGGCAGAGACCCCTATGATAATTCCCAGCAGGGCAAGAGCTGTTCTGAGCCTGTGTGACAACAGCTGACTTCTGGAGATCTTTATGCTCCTGGTGATTTTCATTAAGTGATCAATACCGTATTTAAATTAAGAACTTAACCCGGGTTACTTTAGTGTTTCAACAGGTTGTAAGTTTGCTGCTCTGCGGGCAGGCTGGATACCCGCGATTATTCCTATTAATGTTGATGAAACAACTCCGGTCAGAATGGCTCCCCAGGATATTGAAACCGGCATCTGCATTACCATGCTGAGGATCTTTGCGCCGGCTGCTCCAAGAATGATCCCGGTTACTCCACCAAGCAGTGTGACGGCTGATGACTCAAACAGGAACTGACTTATGATATCGTTAATATTGGCTCCGATGGCTTTTCGCAAACCAATCTCTTTCTTTCTTTCATTCACTGAAATGAACATTATATTGGCAACCACAACACCTCCGGTTAAAAGTGAAAGACCCGCGAGAAGGGCAAGGAACAAGTTAAATGTACCGGAAACTTTTTCTGCCACCATTGTAACCTCAGTCGGTGTTGTAACTGCAAAATCATCAGGAACTCCTGCAGATATATTATGCCGTTCGCGTAATATTGAAGTGATCTCTTCAGCGGTTTCATTTATATCGGAACCACTCTTAAGCAAAATTTTTATTCCCGCCAGATAATCAACATTTGCGACACGCCTCATATATGTTGAAAGCGGTATCATTACACGGTTATCCATATCACCTCCGCCGGGACTTGTTCCCTTCGAAACCAGGACACCCTTAATTTTAAATTGCACATTCCCCACCTGTATCTGTTCACCGATCGGGTTGTTTTCTCCGAAGAGTTCCCTTTTAACAGTCGGACCTATCAGACAAACCCGGTTAAGGGAAGTCATATCCTCGTCAGTTATGAATTCTCCGTCAGTAACATCCCAGCCCCATACATATGCCCATTCGGGTGTAATACCAAACAAAGCGGCTGTTGTGGATTTTTCAAAATAATTAATTGTTGAATTTCCCTTACGGTTAAAAGGCGCCAGTTCTTGTATTGAAGGTATTTCACTTTTTAAATACTCTGCGTCTTCCGGTTTCAGGGTTGTGATTTCCTGTCCCGGTGAAGCCTGTTGGCCCATCATTGCACCGGAATTTGCATTTACCATAATACTTTCAAGTCCAAATTTCTTAACACGTTCCATCACACGGTTTTTAGCGCCAAGGCCAACCGAAATGACCATTGTAAGGGCAATTATACCAATAATGATTCCCAACATCATAAGAAAAGAACGAAGCTTATATTTTGCCAGATTCTTCAATGCATTTATTAATATCCTCCTGGTTTTCATTTCAGACCTCCTTTAATAATTTATTAAGTTCGTTTTCAGCTATCCGGGGTGAATTATTCACTTCATCACTCACTATTAAACCATCCGAGATTTTGATTATCCTTTTCGCATGTTCTGCAATATCCTGTTCGTGAGTGACAAGAACTATTGTCCGCCCATCGCTGTTCAGTTTCTGAAATAGTGAAATTATCTCATAACTTGATCTTGTATCCAGGTTCCCTGTCGGTTCGTCAGCCAGGATTATTTCCGGGTCGTTTACAAGAGCACGGGCAATGGCAACACGCTGCTGCTGGCCCCCTGAAAGTTCATTAGGGTGATGATGGATCCTGTCTTCAAGCCCTACAGAAACCAAAGCTTCCCTGGCGAGCTTGCTGATATTTGCTTTATCTGAATAAATCAGTGGCAGTTCAACATTCTCCAGAGCACTGGTTCTGGCAAGAAGATTGTATGACTGAAAGACAAATCCGATTTTCCGGTTACGCAATAATGCAAGCTCTTTATCTCCGAGAGTATTTATTTCAACACCATCAAACAAA
This sequence comes from uncultured Rikenellaceae bacterium, assembly GCA_964637415.1. Lineage (GTDB taxonomy): Bacteria > Bacteroidota > Bacteroidia > Bacteroidales > VadinHA17 > LD21. The sequence continues at coordinate 23,932 of CAZWUB010000021.1, read as the reverse complement.
AGAGTTCCTGCCGTGGGTTTGTCCAGACAACCAAGGATATTCATCAATGTTGATTTTCCGGAACCCGAAGTACCCATAATTGCTATAAGCTCTCCTTTACGGATTTCGAGTGATACATCCCGAAGGGCAGCAACTTCCCCGCTGGCATCTTTATTATAGATCTTGCTCAGCCCGTTTGCTTTGATCAGTATGTTTCCCATAATTAATTCTACTATTAAGTTTTGATATATATACAATTTTAAACAGCCTCATTACTCCGGCAATAAAACTGTTTCTCCTTCATTGAGACCTTCGATAACTTCAGTATAAGTACCGTCTGACCATCCCGGCTTTATTTTCCTTGATATCTGAGAATTGTTCTCAACAACAGTAACAAACCTTTCTCCTCTTTCTCTTATTATTGCTTTGTTGGGTACGGCAATAACATTCTTTCTGGTCTCAAGGGAGATCGTTACAGTTGCTGTCATTTCAGGCCTGAGAATTTTATCCTGAAAATCATTTATCTCCACCACAACTATATAGTTAACAACATTATCCTGAATAATTGCCTTCGGGTAGATTGCTGTAACGGCACCTCTGAAATCAGTATCAGAATATGTATCAACTGTAAAAACAGCTTCCTGCCCGACCTTTATTTTACCTATATCCGTTTCATCAACGTAAACCTGCACCTCAAGTCGTGTAAGGTCAATAATATTTACAAAAGTAGGTGCAGAAAAACCTGCATTTACAGTCTCTCCTTCCTGGGTGGAAACAGAAGCGATAACACCCGATGTTAAAGCATATATTGAAGTGTATGAGAGTTGTACTTTTGCCACTTCGGCATTGGCTTCTGCCTGTTTTAACTGAGCTTCTGAAATTTTATACGCGTTTTCGGCAAGATCATAAGTTTGCTGTGGAATATAGTTTTGTTCAAGCAATGATCTTTGTCTTTCGAGATTAAGTTTTGCATAATCATAATCGGCTTTAGCCTTATTAACTGCTGCCAGATTCTGGTTCAACTTTGCCCTCAGCTCCGCATCATCAATTTCGGCAATAACCTGACCTGCTTTCACATGATCGCCTATGTTTGCCCTGAGTTTTTTTACAACACCTGATATTCTTGACCCGACCTTCACCTCTGCACCTACTTT
>CAZWUB010000021.1:0-22699 GCA_964637415.1 uncultured Rikenellaceae bacterium | reverse complement strand
GCCAGAGCCTGTATATAATTCTGTTCAACTGTTACAAACATGGTCTGGGCGTCAGTCAGCTGAATAATTGAACCAACTCCCTCTTTATATTCTCCTTCAGCAAGCAACAGATTTTCTTCAGCACTTTCAAGTGCTTTCGATGAAGTTGATATTCTTTCAGCAGATTCTTTTACCGCAAGCCATGCGTTCCAAACTTCCTGGCTTATAATCTGCTTTAATTGCTCAAGCTCCTTATCAAGGCTTTTATATGCAAATTCTTCCTGATTAACACGTGCTTTATTTAAAAATCCCTTAAATACTGGTACTGAAAGTGTCATTCCCAACCACCAGTTTTGCTGCATTGATGAAACCGCAGGACCAGCGAAATTATAATTTGCATTTGCACTGAGTAACGGGTAATAACCACTTCTTGCCAGTATTATATTTTTTTGTTGTGCATCCAGGAGTGACTGAAATTTTTTTATCTCGGAGCGGGATTTATATGCTTCAGCCAGAAGTGAATCAAAAGATTGAACAACTATTTCATCAATAACTGAAAGGTCGTCAGTTAAATTAATCAGGTAATCTGAAGGCAATCCGAGCAGTTTATTCAGATCCCCTTTTGCTGAAAGCAGGATATTTGAGGCTTTAATTTTGTCCAGTTCGGCATTTGAAAGTTCAACTTCGGACCTCAGTATATCGGAACGGGTTGCCATTCCTGCTTTTTGTTTTGCTCTTGCGAAATCCAGATGCAAAGCTGAATTTTTAACAGCCTCATCAGCACTTTTAAGTATCCTTTCTGACTGAAGAGTTCTGTAATATGTTTGAGTAATGTTGAATACAAGATCCTGCCTGTTAACTTCATGCTGATAAACAGTAGCCTGATAATTATCCTTTGATGCACCATATAATGATCTGGTTCTGTATCCCTGGAAAATATCATAGGATGCTGATATTCCTGTATTAAAATTATCATACCGCTGACTTCCATTTTCTTTTGAATATGCATCTGCATCTGAATTAAGACTGACAACAGGGTAATAGCCTGATAATGCTTCTCCGATTTTTGCTTCTGTCTCTTTAACAAGCAGCTCCGAAGACTGAAAGCCCGGATTGTTTTGAAGCCCGATCTCAATACACTGATCCAGGTTTAACTTTCCCGTCAGGTCAAGCTGTGCTTCGAGCCGGGAAGTAAACAATAACATATTGATTATCAATAGTACGCGCATATATTTTGAATGACTGATAAAAAATGGTATTATTTTCGGAAATCTCAGAATTGTTATCTTGTTTATAGGGCAAATTGTAATACGTAAAAGTTATGATTAAAATATTTCCCGGAAAGCATGGGATTATCGTGTCAAGCATCAATTACTTTAATTTCAGAAGTCATTTCAATAACTTTTTTATAAACAGCGCTTACCCCGCAATATTTCTCATCTGAGAGATCTATAGCCTTTTGCAATTTATCCATTGGAAGATTTTTCCCGGTAAATTCATAAACAACATGGATCTTATAAAAGTGTTTAGGGTATTCTTCTGTCAGGTCGCCCTCCACCTTTATATTTAAATTTTCAACATCAACCCTCATTTTTTTCAGGATCGATATTACATCCATTGCCGTGCAACCCCCGAGGGCAACAAGCATAAGAATTTTCGGGGGAACTCCCCTTCCTTCTCCACCAACATGTGGCTCGGCATCAAGTATTATTTTATGACCCTTCACATCCGCTTCAAAAGCCATGTTATTAAGCCATCTTGTCGTTATTGTTTCTTTTGCCATATCTTGTAATATTAAATCCTGGTCTTAAAAGTTACCACAATCAGGTATTGTACTGTTATAAATCATACTCAAATATAATTTAAACTAAACGAAACTATCATTATCATTCAACGTAATCTGATCTGGATATATTAAATATTCTTAATTTATTATCTTCCTTTGTAATTGTGGTTAAAACTCCTTTTGGAATATCTTGGGATTTCTTCACAGTTTTAATTATAAAGAACCAAAATCATGGTTGAAAGAACAGATGAATTTCTTGAACTCATTGAGAAAAAAGAATGGAAGGCTTTACGGAATGAGTTGTCCGGACTGGATCCTCTGGATGTCGCTGAAATAATTGAAGAATTATCACCCGGAGAGGATATTTTGATTTTCCGCTTATTATCCAATACGCAGGCAAGGGATACTTTTCAACTCCTTTCACACGAAAAACAGGAAGAGATCATTGAAGGTATAGCGCAAAATACCCATAGATTATCTTCACTTCTTAATGACCTGGATCCGGACGACAGAACAGCTTTCTTTGAGGAATTACCCGGTCAGGTTTCACAGCGTCTTATCCAGTTGCTTTCACCTGAAGAACGGAAAATTGCGCTACAGCTGCTGGGATACCCCGAAGAAAGTATCGGAAGGCTCATGACTCCGGAATTTGTTGCGGTTAAAACTCATTTTACAGTCGGCCAGACACTTGATCATATCAGAAAATTCGGCCTTAATTCTGAAACTCTTAATGTGATATATATAGTTGACAATAACTGGAAACTGATTGATGATATAAGAATAAGGGAAATTATACTTGCTGATCCCAACCAGTCTGTTAATGAGTTGCTCGATCATCGATATATCTCACTAAATGCTTATGATGACCAGGAGACGGCAATCCGCATTTTCAAAGATCTTGACAGGGTTGCTCTTCCGGTTACCGATTCTGACGGAATACTTCTGGGAATTGTGACCTTTGATGATATAATGGACGTTGAAGAAGAAGAAACCACAGAGGACTTTCACAAATTCGGGGCTTTTCAGAATGCTATAATAAATCCTCTTAAAGCAAAAGCTTCATTCATGTATCAGAAACGAATTCTCTGGTTAACAATTCTTGTATTCATGAACATATTTTCCGGTGCAGCCATATCCAGTTTTCAAAATGTTATTCAGGCAATGGTATCACTTATGTTTTTCCTTCCTCTTCTTATAGGGAGCGGAGGAAATGCCGGTTCCCAGTCTGCTACACTTATGATACGGTCTCTGGCAATCGGGGATGTTGAAGTAAGCGATTGGTTTAAACTCGTCGGAAAAGAGTTTCTGGTATCCTTTTTCCTGGGAATAACAATGGCGGCCGGTGTTTCTCTTATTGCAAGTTTCAGAGCTCCTGAGATCATTCTGATTGTTGCATTAACAATGATCCTTACTGTAATGGCAGGAAGTCTTATCGGCCTGACAATTCCGTTCATATTTACGAAACTAAAAATTGACCCTGCTACTGCCAGTGCTCCGCTGATAACATCCCTGGCCGATATTACCGGTGTGTGGATATATTTCTCAGTTGCAGCCAGATTCCTCAACCTGACCTGAACGAAGCTTCATGAATTAATTAAGATTAAAACATTCATTATTAATAGATTAAAATATGCAGAAGATTTTCGAAATTTGTAAAAACTAAGTTTATGAGGATACTTCTTACAGGAGCAACCGGTTATATCGGACAAAGATTATTGCCTGTTCTGCTTGGCAACGGTCATGAAGTGATCTGCTGTGTACGCGATAAGGCAAGATTTGACAGTGGGAAGTACAGGTCAGGAGCCATCTCAGTTATAGAAACTGATTTTTTAAACCCTGTAACATTGCAGAATATCCCTTCTGAAATTGATGCTGCATACTATCTTATTCACTCAATGTCAACATTAAAAGGCGATTTTGAGAAAATGGAAGAGACATCCGCAATTAATTTCAGGGACCGGATACAGCAGACAAAAGCCCGGCAGGTTATCTACCTGAGCGGAATAGTAAACGAAGAAATACTTTCAAAGCACCTTTCGAGCCGCAGGAATGTTGAGAAAATACTCGGATCAGGATCATATTCACTTACAACATTAAGGGCCGGAATTATTATTGGCTCGGGGAGTGCTTCATTCGAGATCATACGTGACCTTGTTGAAAAATTGCCTGTAATGGTCGCACCAAAGTGGCTCAATACCCGCTCGCAGCCCATAGCTATAAGGAATGTTATTGAATTCCTGTCCGGAGTACTATTAAATGAACAAACCTTTAATAGAAGTTATGATATAGGAGGTCCGGATATCCTGACATATAAACAGATGCTAATGGGCTTTGCCAGGGTAAGGGGTCTGAAACGATATATAGGGATTGTCCCTGTAATGACACCGAAATTATCATCATACTGGCTCTATTTCATTACTTCAACTTCATACCCACTTGCTCAGAACCTTGTAGACAGTATGAAAGTTGAAGTGATATGCAGAGAGAACAATCTTAAAGAACTACTTTCAGTTGATCCACTTAATTATGAAGATGCCATCAGGGAGGCTTTTAAAAAGATTGAGATGAACCAGGTTCAATCGAGCTGGAAAGATGCCCTTACATCCGATACCCTGAATGAAGGGATTGCCAGATATGCTGAAGTGCCTGTACATGGTTGTTTTTCTGATTACAGGAAATTACAGGTTAAAGATCCTGAAAAGACTCTTGACAGAATTTGGTCAATTGGAGGTAATACCGGCTGGTATTATGGAAACTGGCTCTGGGGAATACGCGGATTTATTGATAAGCTGAGTGGTGGTGTGGGATTAAGAAGAGGAAGAAAAAATCAGAATGATATTTCTCCGGGAGAGACACTTGATTTCTGGCGTGTACTGATCGCCGATAAAAGAGAAAAACGACTTCTTTTATTCGCTGAGATGAAACTGCCCGGCGAAGCCTGGCTGGAATTCAGAATTGACAATGAGAATACCCTGCATCAGACTGCTACATTCAGACCACTCGGATTGTGTGGCAGATTATACTGGTATAGTGTCCTACCCTTCCATGCATTTATTTTCAGGGGGCTGATCAGAAATATCGCAAAATGATTTTCTCATAGTTAGTCATTCCTCTTTAAGCTGTTTAATTATTTATTGTATTTCAAATATCAAGTACCAGCATTAAGCGGAATCCTTTCCCGGCAAAAAGACTTGTATTTTCGTTGCCCCGGTAAAGCGTTAACTGATCAGGATTCCAGAATGCCATTAAATATATGCTGAGATAATCATATTTGATCTGATAGTTTAAAAACCTGAACCACTCTTTTGCATCCCAGTTATAATAAACAAGGCCTGAAATGCTATGGGAAAGTAATAACGGATAATTAAGTGAAAGAGCTGAGAGGTTATACCTGATCTTTGGTTGATCATTTCCGGGATTATTCCCGTATCGAAAGTATTCGGAGATCATTGTCAAACCATTTCCGACCCCGAATGTATAATCAAACCCAAGGCTGAAGTATGTCTCCGGTTTGCCGGCAACAGGATTATTTCTGTCATTCAGTTTACCGTTAAGCTCAAACCATAATCCTATACCCAGGTCCCATTTACCGTCGATTGCAAACATCTGTTCCGAATAAAGGGTATCTGTTATCACTGGCATATCTGCCAGCAATTCAGAATAATCAGCAATCCTGTTATGATAGCTTGTGGCAAGTTCACCTTTCCCCAGCGGGATCTGGAACCTGCCTCCAAACTCGGGTATTTTCGGTGCAGACGGAGCAAGCTCCCATCCTTTCGCTTTCTTGTTTCCGTACAAAGTCCATAACCAGATGTTAACATTGTTATTAAAATAGTAACGGCCTAAAAGCCCATATACTCCATCTGTCAGCTGCAAAGGATCCCTGTAATCCATCTTGTCAAACCACATCAGTGGTCTGAAGATGTAAGCCGATCCGAAATTTATCTTTTGTAATCCCGCTCTCAGCTCAAGATGCGAAGTTGAATACCTCAGCCATAATCTGTAAGGCTTCAGATTATAGTTAACAGTATCATATCCAAAACCTGAAAATAAAAGGTCCCCATATGCATTAAATGCTACCTCGGCATCGATTCTGGCATTCTCATTTAGCTGAAAAGAGGGATTAAGTGTGGGAATATACCTGGCTCCCGTCTGCCATTTTACGGGTTTGCTAAAGTTTAATCCTGACCAGCTGCTTATCTGGTTATCCATACTGATGGCTGCTTTCTGCCCCGGAACCGGCAGCCAAATCAGGATAAAAATAATGAGAAGCAAGTATGTTTTTCGGTTTTTCAACCTGATATTACAACAACAATCCTTATTAATTGGATATTTATTGCCGGATTGATACCTTTTCATAAATAAATTCGTTTCCCGGAAGAATTAACAATATATGAAGGTAATAATTTTTGAAAATACCTGATATAAAAACAGAAAACAGAATTTAAAACCACCGGTATGAGGTACCTTCCAGGGGATTCTTAAACTGCCATTCATCATCTTTATAATCAGCCCACCACTTTTTATAGGTGACCCTGATAACAAGTATTTCTTTGCAACTTATTCCTTTGTATCTTTCAATGTCATCAAGGGCAGTGTCAATAAGAAAAGGATCTAATGAGCCATATCCGCCACCGTTTCTTATCCCCTCAACAATCCATAACAAACATTCCCCCAGAATAAAATATTCTCTTCCCCCCGGAAAGGGCCTTCGGGATGACATCGGATTGACTGGAAACTCATTGATATGTGATGTGTCTTTTGCCAGGTCCAGAAGAGCTGAGATATGACCCGGATTAAATGCAGGCATCTGAAGCCATAAATTCTCTCCTTTTTCACCCTTCTCCCAGCAACTATAGGTCCCATTTTTCAATTGCTTCACAAACAGATTAACATCGGGTTTATCAATGTTGAATTTGTCTTTTGAACAACCTGTGATAAGAATGCTCAAAAAAATGACAAAATAGATTTTCTTCATTTGGCCGGTTTTAGTATCATCGGTTTTTCCTCAAAAATCAAGCCATTAAAACATCCATCCCGGAAATCCGCATAAGGTTTCCGGATTATTGTATTAATCATTTATTGGAGTTTCATTAATGCATATTTTATAATTTTATGCCAGTATCAAAATTATGGAAATTCAAGTTAAATAACCACTTTATAAATTCGATAAGAATGCAAAAGAATAAAGCTGCCACAAATAAATCAGTTCCCACGTCCACGACACAAAGAGGGACAAAAAAAATCAACAGACGTTCCGCTTTGAAAAGTCTGATACTGATCCCTGCTTCCTTATGGCTGCCGGTGGTCAAAGCTCAGAGAATGGCAGGAGTAATACCGGAGGGGAAAACTATACCCGGCCGCGGATTTGCAGGTATTCCTGCTGGTCAGGCCGGCGATTTGTATATTCCAAACCAGCCTTTCGGAAAACCACATGGAATTGTTCCGGGCCGTGTAAGCTGGGTATGGAATCCTGCTTCAACAAATCCATCCTGTGTAAATAAACCTGTTCCGGCAGACGCAAGCGGAGTTGAATACGATGCCTGGTTCATGGATAAAAATACAAATCAGGAGGCCGTTGATCAGATGCTGGTTGCCGGACTATGTTCCATGACCGGTAAAAATGAAATAAACAAGGCCTGGGATTCTGTATTCAGGTTCCATAATCAAAAGCGCGGTAAAGGTGATGTGCCATACAGGAAAGGAGAAAAGATATATATCAAATTAAACAGGACATCTGCTTCCGGCGGAATGACAACTGAATACGAAAGACGCAAAGACAGACCTGTCACATTATCATCCGAAACATCGCCCCAGATAGTCCTTTCAACTCTCAGGCAACTTGTTAATGTGGCAGGAGTGCCCCAGAAAGACATTTATGTGGGTGATGCCATGAGAAATATTTATCAGGATGAATATCTGAAGTATCATTCAGAGTTTCCTGATGTTAATTATCTTTCAAGCTTTGGCTCCACTCACGGTAGAATTTTATGCAGTGAAAGTGCAAAAGACCTGCTGTTCTATTCCGATAATAAAGCCGTGATGAAAGAGGCCGGATCAGATAAAATATACACTGTCCTCGAAGATGCCGAATATCTGATCAATCCTGCAGCCATGAAGGGCCATGGAATTGCCGGTATTACACTTTGTGTTAAAAATCATTTCGGCACACAGGCACGAAAAAGTGCAGCACACCTTCACCCGGGACTGAACAGTAAAGACCGCCTGGGGTATGGACATTACAGGGTACTTGTGGATATGATGGGAAACAAATTCACCGGCGACAAAAACCTGTTTTACATACTTGATGCCCTGTGGACAGGAGCAAACTGGAACGGAATTCCCGTGAAATTTCTGATGCCTCCTTTCAATAATCACTGGAGCTCTTCTCTCCTTCTGTCACTCGATCCGGTGGCAATAGAGTCGGTAGCTTTTGACTTTTTAAGGACTGAATTCACCAATCCGGAACATACATTTGATTTCATAAGCGAACCGGGAGTAGATGATTACCTGCACCAGGCAGCCGATTCGAAAAACTGGCCTGCGGGGATTGTTTATAAACCAAACGGCGATGGTATGCGCATGTCAGACAGTCTGGGTGTTCATGAACACTGGAACAATCCGGCGGATAAGCTGTACTCCGGGAACCTTGGTAAAGGAGAAGGAATAGAACTGGCTAAGATTTTCCAGAAAGCTTAATCTGTTCAGATCATTTCTTTTTGTTTACAGGAAACGACCGTCATAATCCATTGAAGCATCGGGACAAGACAGTTCGATGACCCGGTGATAGCCATAATTACCATTCTTATGTGTTGCAGTGCCTGCATTGTAACAACGTGGTATCCCCCATGTCCCGTGATGAACAGTGACAGCTTCCTTCTTCCTGCGGTGGTAATGTCCAAAGAGAAGAATGCTGATCCTGTTTTCAATTATTTTCTTAAGATGCCCGCTGTCTTTAAGTTGCCGGCCAATCTTGAAGTCGAATGGATGATGATGAAGATAGACCACCTTCATCATCTTGCTTATTTCATTATCATTAAGTATTTTCTCAAGCCGCTCAAGCTGCTCCCTGCCCAGTTCTCCCTGTGCAAAGATCCTGTCGTGCCAGTTAAGCTCCTCTGCTGTAGAGTCGAGCCCAATGAAGGCTGTATTGTTTATGATGTCAGTCTTTGGATAAGTGATGTCGGGATCCTTATAGAACCTCTCCTTAAAGAGCTTAACGTTCCTGATGTTTCCAATTGTTCCCGTGCCATAGTCATGGTTGCCCGGCACTGCAAGTATCCTGTAACCCAGCCCCTGAAGCTCTTCGAGACTATGGGCTGCTTCTTCTCTTTGTTCCGGGTTGCTTGCATTGTCGCATATATCACCTGTAATGACTATAATATAATCTTCTGCAGGCGTCATGCGTGAACTTATGTTCCCGATGATTGTCTGAAATCTTTCTCCGCACTCTTTATGTCCGATATGGAGGTCGGAAAGGTGAATTATTTTCATCCATACAATTATTGTTCATTCAAAATTACTTTATTTCTATAGATTATCTATCTTCTTCCCTATATAGAATACATAACCATAATACTCTTTATATCTTGAATATAACTGAGCTTCATGTCTTTCATTGGCAATAAAGTCAATCGCAGTCTGGTTACATTTATGTTTTTCCAGGAAAATTTCCTGTGCTTCAACCTGCGGAACAAAGAAGTGGTCAGTCCAGCAGTTATCCGGGAGTATAAAATGTGCTACCGGGATATACCCTGCTTTTTGCATTACTGACACTTTTTGAGGAATAGTATCAATTTCAGGATATGCGTCCATCCAGAATCTTTTAATCTCTTCAGGCTGTTCCTCTGTAAACCAGGATGCTTCCGAAACAGCTATATAACCACCCGGTTTCAGGAAATCTCTCCAATAATTCAGACCCCGTTCAAAACCAATATTATAGATCGCCCCTTCCGACCATATCAGGTCCAGTTCCCCTTTCCTGAAAGGAAGCTTATCCATTGAACCGACAATACCCTTTACTCTGTTCTGGATATTCAGCCGGTTGGCATTTGCATTGAATAAATCTATGAAAGTGGGAAACAGGTCGATACCTGTTATATTTCCTGATGTATGTTGTGCCAGAACCATCGTCTGACCGCCTGTTCCGCATCCGATATCTGCAATACGGGATTCTCCGGTGAGATTTTCAATAAAGCTCAATGCTTTTACAGTTACCTCGGGACTACCGGGTCCCTGCCTTTCCAGGCTTGAGAAATATTCGCAGATCAGATTGAAGTCGAATTCGTGAATTGATTTATTTTCGTTACTCATTGTGTTAAATTTAAAACCTCAGTTTGATTTAACATCCAACGTTTTAAGGCAGGACAAATTTAAGTTTTTTTCAATAGTCACTTAAACCTGATTTGTTAAAGATCGAGTATTATTCCGACTGGACAATGATCTGATCCGCTTATATCTTCCCTGATGAATGCATCTTTTACCTTTGGCAGAAATGATTTGCTTACAAGGAAATAATCGATTCTCCAGCCGATATTCTTAGATCTTGCACCAGCCCTGAAACTCCACCAGGAGTATCTTCCGCCCTCGTCAGGATAAAAATACCGGAATGTATCTGCCAGTCCGCCTTCTGTAAGCCTGTTCATACCGTCTATTTCCTCCTGCATATATCCGGCCGCTTTATTGTAATTGGCTTTGGGACGCGCCAGGTCAATCTCCTTATGAGCCACATTCAGGTCGCCGCAAACGATCACGGGTTTGATCCTTTCAAGGTCTTTCAGATAATTGAAAAAAATCTTATCCCATTCCTGTCTGTATGCGAGTCTGGCAAGCTCACTACCTGAATTAGGCACATAGACATTCACCAGAAAAAACTGTTCAAACTCAAGACACAAAACCCTGCCCTCAGCATCAAATTCCCTGATACCGGTATCTTTTATAACATTAATTGGCTGGATCTTTGAAATGACTGCCGTTCCTGAATATCCGGGCCTTTCCGCTGAATTTGAATAGAGTAACTTCCCATTCAGGGATTCAAGTGTTTCAGCGACCTGAATGTCATTTGCTTTTGTCTCCTGCAGACAAATGATTGTAGGATCCAAAATTTCAAGATCAGTAAAAAAAGATTTTTTTGCTATGGCACGGATGCCGTTTACATTCCATGAAATTAATTTCATACAATAAATTTTGTTACAGTGTAAAAATAATAACTCCGGGGAAAAGATAATATCTAAACAGCATTTTAACTGCTGCCCAAAATATAAATGGTCGGACTGTCCCCTCCCAGTTTGTTTATAACCTTCTTTTCTTGATAAATATTTAAAATAATCAGGTATTAATTTCTCTTATCTAAAAAAAATTATATTTGCATATTATACAAAAATAATATCTGATTTAATGAAACATTTCCCCCTAAGGGGATTTTTTAATATGTCAAACCTTTCAAATTAATGAAATGCTATGAGAACTAAAGCCGTGGTCATGAGTGGATTATTATTGCTGTCAACAATTTCTTTCTCACAAACAGAGAGAGGTAATTATATAATATCGGGCAGAACAAGTTTGGAACTTTCCCGTACTTCCTCACACATGTCAAATAACGGAACCTCTATCCCGGAAGGCGAAGTTGACCTGAATTCTTTCAAATTAACATCCGGTTTTGGTTATTTTACAACAGATAATCTTGCGCTTGGCTTTTCATTTCAGTATTCTCATTCAGGCGAGGATTACAAATCGAATGAATTGACATTTATGCCCACCTTAATGTATTTCATTCCCTCTGGTTCTCCCCTACGACTATATGGCCAAATTGGCGCCGGGGTTGCATATGCTTCAGAGAAATCCGGTAGTTACAGGGAGTTTTTCTCTGGTTTTGCTTATGGAGGTGGTATCGGCCTTGCATATTTTATCACAAATAATGTTGCAGTCGACCTTGGGCTGCAATTGGTTGGGACAAAATTATCATACTCTGAGGATGACAATATAAAAATAAAAGGTGCAAGTCTTGGATCTGCTATCGGCTTCACCCTCGTCTTTTAAAATACCTGAATTTTGAGCTTTTATACTTTTCCCCTCAGTCGGTGATGCATTATTTATTCAAGCGCCATCGGTTATTTAGGGTACCCAAAAGATAAAACCCATCACCAGCAGACTTGCCGGCTTAAACAAAATGGAATGAAATTTGTTAAACTTTTCGTATAAAGAATGTTTCTATTCTAATTTTAAGTGAAATTTTAAATTTTTTATCATGAAGAAATTGTTTTTATTCATTGCATTTATCAGTTTGGGAGCGATAGCAACTGCACAGATCAGTTCACATGCCCTTGGTGGACGACTTTATGGTGGTGACACCTTCAGCGGAGCAGAACTTTCATATCAGAAAGGACTTAATGACAGGAACAGACTGGAACTTGACGGAAGCTTTGGTTTCAGGAAGGACTTCACCAGGATTGCAATTGTGGGTATATATCACTGGGACTGGAACATTGTTGGCGGATTCAACTGGTATATCGGGCCCGGAGCAAGCCTCTCTTATGACAATTATGAAAGTAATTCCTATATAAATATCGGCATTGGCGGACAGATCGGTATCGAGTATAAGTTCAAAGACCTGCCTCTTCTTGTAAGTCTTGACACACGCCCAATATGGGATTTTCTCGGTGATGTAAACGGTCTGGGGTGGGGCGCAGCTCTCGGCATACGTTACACCTGGTAAACTGGCAATAAAGCCATTCGGAAAATATAAAGTAAGAAAATTGTATATTGAGCCTTGAATCAATCTCAAAGTCTCATTAATGAAAATAACTGTAAACAACATCCTGGTTGAATTACATAGCGGAGCCAGAGTAAAAGATGCTGTTCTGAAATTTTATTCACAACTGGGTAAAAGGAAGCCCCGTCGCCTGCCTCAGGTCAAAGACAGCTTTGGAAATATAGTGGCCGATGACGGAGAACTGACCGATGGTAACTCCCTTTTTATCAGAACAGGGACCAGAAAGAGAACTCTGCATCCGAAAATGATTTTACTGTTACTTGCAGCAGGACTTATCTCCGCATGTGGTACCGGTAAGAAATTAACCAGTGTAAGAGGTCAGGAAAAGCAGGCAATTATTTTCGCTGTAAATGATATGCATGCGGCTATCGATAATTTCCCGAAGCTCGCATACATAGTTGATAGTTTGCAGGCTATTTATCCTGATATGCTTCTTGTGAGTGCGGGAGATAATCAGACGGGAAATCCGGTGAACGATCAGCATCCTGAAAAAGGATTACCCATGATTGAACTTATGAATGCCACCGGTTTTGACCTCAGTGCAACAGGAAATCACGAATTTGATTCACGACCTGAAGGATTCAGAAATCTTGTACGCAAGGCAGATTTCGATTTTATCTGTGCGAACCTGTCATCTGATCCTTCGCTTGACATAAAATTGGATCCCTACAAAATAATCACTTTGCCAAACGGACTTAAACTGGCTTTTCTGGGACTCGTACAGATCAATCAGAATGGTATTCCCGATACACATCCCGACAATTCTAAAGGATTTACTTTCCGCTCACCTTTTGAAACAGCACCCGGATATCTTTATCTGAAAGATCAGAGTGATATATTAATTGCACTTACTCATATTGGATTTGAAAGTGATGTACTTCTTGCTGAAACCCTTCCTGAGGGAATTGATCTGATAATCGGAGGACATTCGCATACCAGGGTTGACAAGGAACAGATCCACAATGGTATTATGATCACTCAGGCTGAAAATAAACTAAAATACGGAACTCTGATCAGACTAAGTGCAAAAAATGACGGTTCATTACAGAGGAACATGGAATTGATCGATATCCGAAACTCGAAGAATGAAAAACCATCGATCCGTACCATGGTTGACAAATACAATGACAATCCTGCACTCAGGGAGGTTGTAGCTACAGCAACTGATGATTTTTCATCCTATGAAGAACTGGGTTATCTGATGGCTGATGCACAGCGGGATGCTGCCGGTGCAGACATTGCGTTTGTAAACCCGGGTGGAGTGCGGATAAATCAGCTGCCAAAAGGCCCGGTCACAATAATGAATGTTTATCAGCTCGATCCCTTTGGAAATGAACTGGTGGTCACAAAACTAAGCGGAAATGAAATAAGGTCATTAATGATGGCTGCCTTTCCCGCTGACGATAAAGCTCCGGTCTATCCTTCGGGGATAAGGACCCGGCTAAAGCTTGATGCAAAGGGCAATCTGGAAGAAGTAACTCTTCTGACCGAAAATGGAACCCCAATTGATTTGGACCGGACATATACAGTAGCCATGAACAGTTATATGACAGTGGTTTACAAATATGAACACAGCGATCCGGGTCAGTCACTCTTTATTACAACAGCTGATGCCACAATAGCCTGGCTGAAAAAAACCGGGAATATAAGAAGTTATCGTGGGGAAGAGAGGATACAGATCATCCGTTAAATAAACTAATGAGCATCTGTTCCAGGGCTCATCAATTAAACTATTTCTAAACCTGCTTCCTGATCAACTGATAGCCCGATCTGAAAAAATAAGTTATCGGATAAACAAGCAGGTGCATTAACTTGGTATAAGGGAAAATCATAAAAATGATCAGCCCGATTGTAATGTGGATCTTGTATATGATACTGTGTCCAGCTATTACCGCACCCGCATCGGGCTGAAAGGTTATTACTTTTTGTGCCCATACTCCCAGAGAAGCGTATTCAGCAACAGAAACTGATGCCGTGGTGGCAGTTGATGCCAATCCTAAAGAAGCTTCAACAAGTAAAAGTATCAGGATAAAATAATCGTGAAAACTGCTTGTAAACTTTATTTTCCCCTTAAATATACGGCGGTTCAGCAGAATAAGCATACCAACAAAAGCCATTATTCCGAATATAGTTCCCAGGCTAAGGGCTATCACACGCTTTGTCTCAGTAGTCATTACCAGATGATAAATCTTTTCCGGAAGAAAAAGTGAGAAATGACCCAGGAAGACCATTATTATTCCATAATGAAACAGGTTACTCCCTTTCAATATTCCATTTTCCCCAAGTATCTGAGTGGATTTTGCCTGAATGGTCTTATTGGCCACAATAAATCTTGTGATTAAACCAAACCAGAAAACAGCCAGTGCTATGTGAGGAAAATATGTGAACAGGAAATTATTGAAGTAATTTTCCATGACTTAAATTATTTACAATTAACACAGGAATTATTCCCACTGAATTCTATGGGTTTTTCATCATATTCAGAATCAGGATCATTGGATCTGTCATTTTGAATAAGCGACATGGTTGCATTTTCATCAGGCTGTTTTGCCGATAATGAAATGACAGCAGATAAAAGATGACTGTAAGGGTTATCCTTATCTTTCAGGGCAAGATAGATCCGGTTTATAATTTGAACCGGTTCAGCCAGTATTTCAGCCGCATCGGGGATTTCCCTTAGGGACAGAAACTCAAGGAATGCAGGCAGGTAATCGGGCAATTCGCTGGCAGAGAGCTTCCATCCCTTATCGCTGTAAAACTCAATAAGATCGACCATGGCCTGTCCCCGGTCCTTCGAATCTCCTTTAACGTGTTCAAACAGGTGAAGGGATGCACTGCGTGAATAGTCGAACAATTGAACATATTCAGCCTGCCAATAAGTTAAATCTCTTTTACTGAAGTGTGAAACAAACTGAGTGATTTCCTGAATTTTTTCAGGTTGCAATAACGATTCGTTCTGCAGTTCGGTTATTGTCTCCGGAAGAAATTCCTGTAATTCAGCACTCGGGTAAGAAAGCAGAAGTGAAAGAATTTTATAGCTTTTTATCATGCTACAGCCCTCCAAACAGATTTTTTAATTTATCGGTTTCACAACCATCCTCTTGTGAAAAACCACATTCTGCTTTGTATCCAAAAGCATTTTTTGTATATTCCCTTTGTCCGGACGGGATCACAAAACGATCTCCGTAATTTGCAATTGCAATAAGATGATACATTTTTTCAGCCTCTTCCGGTGAGAGTCCCGTGCTGTTCAGAACTTCAATATTCTGCAAATTATCAACTGTTTTACTACGCATATAGGCCCTTATAGCCAGCATTCGTTTCAGTGCATCGATCACAGGGACCTCATCTCCTGCTGTAAACATATTGGCAAGGTACTTATTGGGAATACGCAGATCATCCACATCGGGTAACATTCCGTTGACACCTATCTTCCCGCTGTCAGCGGCATCCACAACAGGCGACAAAGGTGGTATGTACCATACCATGGGAAGAGTACGGTATTCAGGATGCAGGGGGAACGCCACCTTCCAGTCGATAGCCAGTTTATATACAGGTGATTTCTTTGCAGCTTCAAGTACATTGAACGGTATACCCTGTTTTTTGGCTTCATCTTCCACTTTCGGATCATTCGGATCTAAAAATAACCCGAGATGTGAATTATAAATATCCTTTGTATTCTCCTTCGATGCAACTTCAAGTATTTTATCCGCATCATAGAGCGTAACTCCGATATACCTTATTCTTCCCACGCACGATTCACTGCATATTGTAGGCTCACCCGTCTCAATTCTGGGATAGCAGAAGGTACACTTTTCTGACTTATGGGACTCCCAGTTGAAGTAGATCTTTTTATAAGGACATGCACTTACGCATTGCCTCCAGCCCCGGCACCGGCTCTGATCAATCAGAACAATGCCGTCCTCCTCACGCTTGTATATGGCTCCGGAAGGACAGGCTGCCACACAGGCAGGGTTCAGACAGTGCTCGCACAGCCTGGGCAGGTAAATCATGAAAGAGTTTTCAAATTCACGGTAGATCTCTTTCTGTACATCCTCAAAATTTTTCTCTCTGCTCCGCGATTCAAAAGAACCACCCAGGTTATCTTCCCAATTTGCTGATTTTTCGATCTTTTCCATAGGTTGCCCGGTAATAATGGAATGGGGACGTGCCGATGGCGGTGTCTTAAATACCGAGCCCTGATGCAAAATCGAGTAATTGAAGGTAAATGGTTCATAATAATCCTCCATCAATGGCATATTGGGATTTGCGAAAATGTTTTTCATAATGCCGGTTTTACTTCCCATTTTCGGAACCAGCTTCTCCTTGTTCAGTTTCCAGCCACCTTTCCATCTGTCCTGGTTTTCCCATTCATCAGGATAACCAATACCCGGTTTGGTTTCAACATTATTGAACCAGGCATATTCAACTCCTTTCCGGGAAGTCCAGACATTCTTACAGGTCACCGAACATGTATGGCACCCTATACATTTGTCCAGATTAAGGACCATTGCCATTTGTGCACGTATTTGCATAATTAACAGTTTTATATTTTAATCAGATGCTTCATCGTTCCACTCTACTTTTTTCAATTTACGTATTATGACAAACTCATCGCGATTTGATCCGATGGTCCCATAATAGTTGAAACTGTAACTCAACTGTGCATACCCCCCGATCATATGTGTCGGTTTAAGGCTGATCCTCTCCACTGAATTATGAACACCTCCCCTGTTTCCATTAATTTGGTTAACAGGCATATTAACAGTACGTTCCTGATTATGGTACAGGATCAGTGCATTTTCCGGGATACGTTGTGAAACTATCAGACGGGCAACCGTGACACCGTTACTGTTAAATATTTCAACCCAGTCGTTATCTTTTAATCCTATCCTGTCTGCATCTTTTTCACTCAGCCAAACCACCGGGCCTCCACGTCCAAGGGTGAGCATAAGCAGGTTATCAGACCATGAAGAATGGATCGTCCATTTATTATGCGGGGTCATCATATTGATAACAAGATATTTGTCGGACTTATCCAGCCTGCTCATCACCTGTTGAACTGATCTGGTATTTATCGGAGGCTTGTAACAAACCATGTTTTCACCGAACGCAATCATCCAGGGATGGTCCTGGTAAGTGGTCTGTCGCCCTGTAAGGGTTCTCCAGGGAATAAGCTCATGTACATTGGTATAGCCGGCATTATATGATATCATCTCTGAATCAACACCGCTCCAGATCGGGGAAGTGATGATTTTCCGGGGTTGAGCCTGTAAATCCATGAATCTTATCTTTTCATCCTCACGTGCTTCAGCCAGATGGCGATGATTTCTGCCGGTTGTTTCCGACAAGGCTTCCCATGCTTTTACAGCAACATTCCCATTGGTTTCAGGAGCCAGAATAAGAATAGTCTCAGCTGCCTGAATATCAGTTTCTATTCTGGTTAGTTTATTTGTTTCACCTTTATTGTCTGAAGTTTTGTTAAGCAATTTCAGTAATTCAACTTCTTCTTCTGTATTCCAGCTGATCCCTTTCCCTCCATTTCCAATTTTCTGCATCAACGGACCCAGGGTTGTGAAACGATTGTAGGTTTCCGGATAATCACGGATAAGTTCAATGATTTTCGACATATTTTTCCCCGGTTTCAGATCTGATCCCGTTTCTTTCCAGTCTTCAGCATAAGCAGTCTCTGACATTTCCATTGGAGAATCGTGCTGAAGGGGAAGAAGTACAATGTCTTTTTCTTTGCCAAGATGATTGCCTGTAAGCTCGGAAAACTTTTTGGAAAGACCTTTGAATATATCCCAGTCGGAGCGTGCTTCCCATAACGGGTCGACTGCTTTTGAAAACGGGTGTATGAATGGGTGCATGTCAGAGGTACTCAGGTCATTTTTCTCATACCAGGTTGCCGCTGGCAGAATGATATCCGAATGCAGAGTGGTAGTTGACATCCGGTAATCAAGAGTCACAAGCAGATCAAGTTTTCCTTCAGGTGCCTGGTCATGCCATTTTACTTCCTGTGGAAGTTGTTGCCCGTTAACTTTCAGATCCTGGCCCAAAACGTTGTTCTGAGCTCCCAGAAGATGCTTCATAAAATACTCCATCCCCTTGGCACTTGAGCCCAATAAGTTTGAACGCCAGACAAAAAGGTTACGCGGAAAATTTTTTGGATTGTCAGGATCTTCAGCTGCAATGTTCAGTTCTCTGCTTTTCAGCTTCCCGGTGATGAACTTTTCCGCATCAAGGCCTTCCTTTTCAGCCTGACGTGCCAGTTCAAGGGGATTATCCCCCAGCTGGGGACTTGAGGGGAGCCATCCCATTCGTTCGGCTTTTACGTTGCAGTCAATCATCGACAGGGCGCTCCATCCTTCTTTATCTGCCAGAGGTGAAATGAGCTCGGACAAACCCACTTTTTCATAACGCCACTGATCAGTATGCAGATAAAAGAAAGATGTGGTGTTCATCTGACGGGGCGGCCTGTTCCAGTCGAGGGCAAAAGCAAGGGGCAGCCATCCGGTTTGCGGCCTTACCTTCTCCTGACCCACATAATGAGCCCAACCACCTCCTGATTGCCCGATACAACCGCAAAACATAAGCATATTGATAGCACTCCTGTAAATCATATCGGTATGGAACCAATGGTTAACACCGGCACCAATTATTATCATCGACTTTCCACTTGTCTTTTCAGCATTTTCAGCAAACTGACGGGCCGTAGATATGATATGTGATGCCGGTACTCCGGTAATTTGTTCCTGCCAGGCCGGAGTACAGGGCAAATCCTGATCATATAGTGAAGCAGCATTTTTGTCATCGAAACCACGCGATATCCCATAATTGGCTATCATCAGATCAAAGACAGTACAATAGAGAAAATCACCGTCGGGAGATTTTTTCACCGGCACAATGCGTGTAATTATATCTTTATGTGAACTGGCACTGAAGTGTTCGTGCTTAAATGTCTCACCACCAAAATAGGGAAATGAAACATCGGCCAGCTCATCATATTTATCAATAACGCTTAGTTTTGGTCTGATTTCCTTACCTGTTATCGATTCTTTAAGCTCCAGGTTCCATTGCCTGCTCTGGTCCCATCGTGAGCCTATGGTCCCGTTAGGGATCACTAAACAATCTGACTTTTCATCCAGCAAAACAGGTTTCCAGTCAGAATTGATTTCTCCGGCCAGTTTACCCTTTATATCGCTGGCTCGTACAATCCTGCCTGCAACAAACCTGCCGTTCTCCTTAATAATTTTTACAAGAAAGGGTAAGTCGGTGTACTGACGGGCATATTCCTCAAAATAAGGTACCTGCCTTTCAAGATAAAATTCTTTCAATATAACATGTCCCATAGCCATTCCCAATGCAGCATCAGTTCCCTGTTTGGGCCTTATCCACAGGTCGGCAAATTTAGCTGCATCATTGAAGTCAGGTGATATGTTTATTGTTTTGGTACCTTTATATCGAACCTGAGTATAAAAAGGAGCATCAGGTGTTCGCGTAAGGGGAACATTGGAACCCCAGAGCATGAGGAATGACGAATTGTACCAGTCGGCACTTTCGGGAACATCAGTCTGTTCACCCCAGGTTTGTGGTGAAGAGGGAGGCAGATCACAATAAAAATCGTAAAAACTAAGAATGGTTCCTCCCAGAAGACTTAAATATCTTGAACCCGATGCATAAGAGACCATCGACATGGCCGGAATGGGTGTAAATCCAGCCAGACGATCCGGTCCATATTTTTTTATTGTGTAAATATTGGCAGCAGCAATAATCTCATTCACTTCATCCCATTCTGCACGAACCAAACCTCCCAGACCTCGTTCTGCCTTGTATTGTTTTGATAGAGATGGGTCATTCATAATGCTTCCCCAGACCTCAACAGGGTCTCCCATCCGGGCTTTTGCATCCCGGTACGCTTTTACAAGAGTTGCCCTTATCATTGGGTATTTGATCCTGTTGGCACTGTAAAGGTACCAGGAATAACTTGCGCCGCGCGGGCAGCCTCTTGGTTCATGATTGGGCAAGCCGGGGCGGGTCTCAGGGTAATTGGTTTGCTGGACCTCCCATGTTACAAGTCCATTTTTAACATAAACCTTCCATGAACAGGAACCCGTGCAGTTAACACCATGTGTTGAACGAACCACTTTGTCGTATTGCCAGCGGGTCCGGTAAAAACTCTCCCAGTCACGCTTTTCATCAGTTACAACTGAATGTTTATCGGGACTGACAGATACATTTTTACTAAAATAAATAAGTTTATTAAGCAAACTCATACAGCTTGTTTTATAAAATTAAAACAGATCAGTTCTTGATATTAGCGTCAGTTCTTAATTTCTTTCCCCTTTCCTTTATAAGGAAAAAGATTATCAGCAGGTCGATGGCAGCAAGGGCAACAAAAACCAGAAAGCCGCGGGCATAACCAATTTCACCATATTTTCCGGCAATGGTTCCCATAAGTGGTGGTAAAGCGAATCCGCCGAACGCACCCAGTCCGCCTACCCATCCGGCAGCGCCCCCGACAGCCTCAGGCACATATACGGCAACCAGTTTGAATACGGCAGCATTGGCAATACCCATCCCGGTTGCAAGTAATAATACGGCTACAACACTTAAAGAAACGGAATCTGCAAAAGACAGGGTTGCAACAGCGATAATGATTCCCATCATGGCTGATAATGCCACCCTTTCACCGCCAAATTTATCAGCAATGGAACCACCGGGAACCCTCACCACTGAGGCCATTATAGAGAAAACCGCAGTTAACAAACCAGCTTTTATCGGTGTAAAACTCTGATACTCGGCCCAGTAAGTAGGGAACCACGCTGTTAATGCAATAAACCCACCGAATGTAGTAAAATAGAGAGCAACCAGAGCCCATGTATTTGTGATCCTGGCTGAATTCACAAGACTGTCTCTAACACTTCCTGAAGGAAAAAGTTCCTGTCCTCTTTCACGAGCTTTTGATTTGGCTTCCTCATCGGATAAACCAGATTTACGAAACTGAAAATAGTATGCGTTAACACCTATTAATCCATAGAGAATTGTACCGATAAGTAAAAATAAAAACCATGCAAAATAAGCTGAAATAAATCCGTAATATGTAAGAAACAAAGGTAAAACCAATGAAAAGATACCGGGAGCGAGGTTCCCCAGCCCGCCAAAAGTTCCAAGGGCAAATCCCTGTCTGCTGCGTGGAAACCAGTAAGAGGTCTGACCTATTCCCACTGAGAAGGTGGCAATACCGCATCCGCTCAAAAATCCAAAGAAAAGAATCAGGCCATACATACCTTTCATCCCGTCGGGATATGAGGTAAATAAAAGTAATGTAACCCCGCCTAATCCAATAACACTCAGCAATAAAAGAATGAAGAACGGTTTTTTCCCACCGGTAGTATCGACCCAGGCTCCAAAAGGTATCCGCAATAGCGAACCTGAAAGTGAAGGAATTGCAATCAACAATCCGAGAAGAGCCGGCGACAGGTCCATAGCTTCTTTAAACTTAATGGCAGTAGGACCGTAAAGTGCTACTGCAGCAAACCCGAAAAAGAACCCGAGGGTCGTTCCTGTCAGGCCCCTGGTACTGTTTCCTTTAGCTATCATTTTTATTCTTATAATTGTTTACTGAGTGATTAAATCCTACGCCGGAATTAATCGATAAATTCAGGATAAATCTCTACAACTAACCATATAAAAATACAACAATTCCAAAATAACTGAACGAATATGCTAAATGTTATTATTTCAGGCTTTAATTTCCGTATCTGCACTTCTGATTGCACTTACGCGTATCGTTAAAGTGGGACCATGTTTCGTAAATACTATCTGCAATATTTTACGGATCACTAACTTAGAAAAAATGGTATTTGATGCTTTTTCCCGGAGTATTCTTTAATTTTCCTGATACAGAATTCCGGTATTAATGATTATGTAATAATCTTTTTGATTTGAAATAAGAATCATTACTTTTGCAATCCTAAAATAACCTCCTTCGCCAGGGGTTACGGAGGTAAAAGTTTTCCTTCGCCAAGGTTACGGAGGTAAAAAGTCCTCCTTCGCCAAGGCTTCGGAGGACAGCCAGCCTTCGCTAAAGCTTCGGCTGGTAAAACGGGGTGTAGCACAGTTGGCTAGCGCGCCACGTTCGGGACGTGGAGGTCGGAAGT
>CAZWUB010000020.1:32088-35707 GCA_964637415.1 uncultured Rikenellaceae bacterium | reverse complement strand
TCCATTGTGCAAAACCCTCAAGGATCCATTTTGACTCCTGTAAAAATCCAAAAGATGTCCAGTTTGGGATAAGTAATTTCGAAAATCCCTCGAAGAGCAGATGCCACCCGATCAGAAGACGTAAAATCGAAAGAGTTACAATCTGCACAGTTGAGTAATCATTCTTTACATTCATATAAGAAAATCATATTAAAATTAACAATATCCAATATTAACGTGCAAATTACTAATAAATTGGGGTTTGTATTTCACAATTATAAAAAAACTAAAAAAATAAACACGAAAATTCAGCAAAGGATTCTCAGGGTATAAGAATATTAATAACAATACTCACCGGGTTTTTGGGGGAAGTAATACCGGAAATATTTTTGAACTCTCATTCTTTATCTCCTGAGGAAGTTTGTGAACATTTCCCTTTTTGTCACAATAATAAAGACGCGATCCGGACTGCTGCCTTCCGTGTCCGTCGGCCCAGAATCCATAAAATCCCGGATTAACATTAACCGGCCGCCGGACATAAGCATGGTTATATTCACTGTCGTTTGTGAGTTGCTTTACCCTGATCCAGGTTTTACCCTTATTTCCCGATTCCCACATTGCCACTTCACCACCCGTATTATATGGCTGAGGTCCCATTTCAGTTGAACCGATAATCCTCCATCTTTTATTATCTTCAGTATATATTGAACCCGCGTCATAATTATTCCCTGAGGTGGTAACCGGATTTATTCTCCATTCCTTACCTGACCACCATGCCGTATACCATTGCCGCGGATCATTTTCAGGACCGGAATAAGGGCCTTTGCTTGTAAGATAGAGTATAACCGGATTGCCTTTTTTGTCAAAATTGAGATCACTTATATATACATTCATCCCTTCAGCAGAATAATCATGAACAAGAGCTTCATTGGAGACAGTTGTAAGGGGCAGATTTACTGTTGTGCCTTTTACTGTCTTCCAGGTTTTGCCACAATCATCAGTGATAAGACAATATAAATTGGTCCTGTAATTCAGTCCGCGTCTTTCCTGACGATGAGGATGATAATTGAAGGATGTGCCGATACGCTTCCCTCTCTGACCGCTCGACTGATAACTTCCTTCATCAATGACTGCCAGATCTTTCCATTCCGACCAGTGGATACCGTCTCTGCTTGTCATCCATGATATAACTCTTGCATTTGTCACGCCAAGCAGCAGATTAAGTCTTTCATAATGTGTAAACAGTCCGATAAATCCTTCATCCTTATCATAATAGATCTGCAGGTAAGAAAAATTATCCATGGGGACTTCTTTCCCATTTACAATTTTGGTTGCAGCAATCCGTTCGAATTTCGTAATGTCATAAGGCTTTGAGCTTTTATGAATGAATGAAGGCCTTCCTGTTCCGTGTGATGTGGAGAAGATCCAGATATACCCATCTTTATCAACCTGCATAACCGGGTTGTCATGAGCGTCGGTAGTTGCTTTGTCCAGAACGATTGTGGGTTGTGAAATTTCTCCAGTTGAATGGTCAAACCATGCTACCTCATGCAGCAGAGTTGAATTTGAATCATCTGTCCCGCCATAACAAAAAAATGTCTTATTGACTTCAGAGACGTACACAGAGAATGGATAATGGTTTGCGGGATAGGTTCCCAGTCCCCCGCTGTATTTGAATTTATACTCATTCTGCAGAGGTTCGTTCATATACCAGATTCCACGGAATCCGTCATCGTTTTTGTTTAAAAGTCTGGCTTTTCCGTAAGGATCATTCCCCGTTTGAGAGGAAGCAGACGATGTAATGAATATCGCTAAAATTATAAAGCTAATGAGTTTATTATACATATACTCTGTGTTAATTTGGTATCAGTTTTCTGAAGTCACTTGTAAAATGGTTTCGCAGAATTTAAAAGATAATTTTCCCAGAAGAGTAAACAATCTTTCCTCCGACAATAGTCAATTCTGACTCAATATTCCTTATCTGATCGGCAGGACAGGTAAGAATATCATCTGAAAGAATTGCCATATCTGCCAGTTTGCCAGGCTCAATTGAACCCTTAACCATTTCTTCAAAAGAGGTAAAGGCATTATTGATAGTGTACATTCTGAGGGCATCTTCCCGGGTTATGGCTTCATCAGGCATAATTACAGTGCCTTTTTCAGTAGTACGGGTTATCATGGTCCACATAGCCAGAAAAGGATTATACGGATTTACAGAGGTATAGGAATCCCATTTGACCATATGATCAGAACCTCCGTTGATCTTTATCCCTGCAGCAATCATCGATCTGTAAGGGTGAAAACTCCTGATCCTCTCTTCCCCAAGAATTAACTTCATGGCATCAGCGTCTTTATAGAACCACGCCGCCTGCATATCGGCATAAACATCAAGTTCTCTCATTTTCTGAATGGCATCCGGCGGGAAAAAATTACCATGGATAATAGAAAATCTTCTTCCCTTAACAGGATATTTTTTGTTTACTTCTTCATAAACATCAAGAAGTAAATCCACTCCACCTCCTCCTGTACTGTGAGCTGTGAATTTCCAGTTATTCGCTGCGGCAGCCATAACAACCGAAAGTACCTCACCTCGGGTATAGTTTATAATGCCCCGGTAAGAAGGATCTTCAATTCCGAAAATATTACCTGCCTTATCTCCCCATGGGTCCCTGAGAAATGCCGTCCCTGTAAGGATACCTCCGTCAAGATAAATTTTTAATGCACCTATTTTAACCCATTCATCACCAAAGCCGGTTGCATACTTGCATGAAGGCAGGGTATCCAGTATCATTTTCAGGCTATTACCGGAAGAGGGACTCAACAATATGTTCTGATATACACGTACTGTAAGTCTGTCCTGATCATGCAGATCCCGATACATTTCGTAATTACGAAAATCTCCGTTCCCTGAACATAAACCTGTTATGGCATAACGATTGTAACGTTTCAACATTGCTTCAAGCGCTGCCAGCCTTTCATCATAACTCAGGATTCTGTTTTTAGGAAGTTTTAGCAGATTAAACGCTGAAGCTCTAATAAATCCTGTCAGATGCCCGGTCGCTTTATCGCGGATCAACCCGGGATGATCCATTTCTTCAGTAATGCCTGATATTTTCAATGCGGCGCTATTGATCATTCCACCGAATGAGCCGTTCAGAAATACCGGATTATTGGGAGCAACCCGGTCCAGTTCATCAAGAGCAGGCTGTCGTAGTTCATTTAACCGGGTGAAAAAAAGTTTTGGATGTATTATCCATTCATCAGGATTTGATACAACAACCTGGCTTTTGATCCAGTCGAGCAGATCATTGACCGAATGCAGATCAGGAATTTCCCTGTCAATTTCACTTACTGATGCCGATTCGGGATGAAGATGAGCATCAATCAGCCCCGGAATAACAACCTTCCCCTGAAGATCAATTGTATTTGTGCTGCTGACAGCAAGCTTTCTGATTTCAGCATCTGAACCTACAGCAATTATTTTATCTTTTTCTATAGCAACGGCCTCAGCTATGGTGAAGTCTTTATCAACAGTGATAATCTTACCGTTCGTCAGGATCATATCAGGATTATAAGATTTGCATCCAAAAAGGACACATACTGATAAAAGAATAAAAACAAATTTATGGTTCATAAGAAA
>CAZWUB010000020.1:0-31988 GCA_964637415.1 uncultured Rikenellaceae bacterium | reverse complement strand
TTTCTCCATTTTTTTAATACATCCAATAATTCTGAGATCTGTTCGACGGTATGATTTACTGAAGCGGTTATCCGCAGCATAAATCCGTCCATTTTCACGGGATAGCTTATCAAAGGCACTATTATATTATTCTCTTTCATAAATTCAGATAATCTTGCGGCTTTTTCAAAAGATCTGAAGAATAACGGAATGATAGGCGTATCGCTCGTTATTGTATCGAATCCCAGCATTAATATCCCCGTCCTGATCTGTTTTGCGTTTTCAAATAATGACTCCCTTAATTCAGGATGTTCCTTCATCACTTTAACTGAAGCCAGACCGCCTGCAACAACCGGTGGTGGCAAAGAGGTCGATGCCTGATAAATTGCCGAACTTTCTCTTATGGATCTTATCAATTCCCGGCTGCCTGAAATAAATCCGCCGTAGGAACCAAAAGCTTTGCTCATGGTTTCTGTCTGGAACAGATCCTTTGCCGATCCAAGATTAAAATGATCAGGAGTTCCTCTCCCGTTTTTTCCCAGGATACCTGTTGCATGAGCATCATCAACAATAACAAGGGCATTGAACTGATCTGCCAGAGCCATAATGCCCGGAAGCGGAGCTATTTCTCCGGTCAGTGCAAAAACACCATCCGAAATTATAAGTGGCCTGTATCGCCTTGTTCTCTTAAGAAGTGTTTCAAGATGACCGGTATTACAGTGATCATAATAATACACCTTTGAAATATCTTTGGGG
The DNA here is from genome assembly GCA_964637415.1 of uncultured Rikenellaceae bacterium. Classification (GTDB taxonomy): domain Bacteria; phylum Bacteroidota; class Bacteroidia; order Bacteroidales; family VadinHA17; genus LD21. The sequence goes on along the minus strand of CAZWUB010000020.1, from coordinate 31,253 downwards.
ATCCCGTCCCTGATGCTGGAATGAGCCGAACAGTCAGTAAAAACAGCAGAATATTCTTTCCGGAGTACCTGCATCATTATTCTGTTACTCATATAACCCGATGCAAATATCACCGAATCTTCTTTTTCCTTGAAAAGTGAGAGCTGCTTTTCAAGTTCAAGATGAATTGCTGAAGTGCCTGTTGTCTGCCTTGACGCTGAGAAATTTAATCCGTATTTTTCAATTGCGCGGACCGATGCTTCTTTAACCAACTGATTATTTGAAAGCCCCAGGTAATTATTCCCTGCAAAATATGAGTATCTCTTCCCTTCTGAAACTACATAATTCCCGGCTTCACTGTCCAGAATTAACATAACTTTTATAACATTAATAATTCCATTAAAATAAATCATTTTAGTCGTTCAATGATTAGTGCCAACAGAAAATAAAAATAGAATACTTTGAAATCAAAAATATATCAAGGTTTTAGATATCTTTTGTTACTTGTTGATTTGGATTATTATAACAATTAGGTCAAATCACTGATCGTGTATATTACCGTTGGCTTCAGCCAACGGTAATCACAAAAGCCCCTCTGAACATGGGCTTTAGCCCAGCATTCTTGAAGACTAAAGTCTTCATTAATAAGAGATTGTACAAACAGATGATGCACGATGATATGGGCAATCTGCTCTAAAGGGACTTTAGTCCCTTATTATTTGGGCTAAAGCCCTCTTTTCATATAATTCTGAATAAGTTGATTACAAACTAGAATTAGTATGATGCCAAAGAGCCAGATATTAAACTGTTGAGAATCAGTAGTAATTAAGTGGACACTACTATTGTTCCATGTTAATATTAGAAACAATTTAAATTTTTTACAAAATAAAGGCTCTGTTTTTCTAACCCTATAAGCTCGATTTATTTCTGCTATATTTGTTTAAATTATTTGTTCTGAACTTATATCAGGATCTACGTATTTTAATACGTATTAAAAAACGTATTAAAATACGTAGATATATAAACAGATCGATGGACATTCTGATTCCGGATTTGGAATAATCAGACTTACCTTACGGACAAACAAATATTATCCATGAAGACCCGAAAATTAATTAACATTTTGTATTACAGCTTATTATTCATTAGCTTATTACAACAATCGTACGGACAATACAAACCGGTTGAACACAGGATACCTTCAGAAAGTGAAATAGCCTTGAACAAGGCCGGCAGTTATGATATACCCGGTGCCACATATGTACTGACAAATGACATTTCATCACCGCGAAGTGCAATTTTCCTGGGGAAAGATATCACTCTGGACCTTAACGGATATACTATAAGTTATGCAGACGGGAATTACGGACATGTCAAAAATTATGGTTTTGAGGAAGGTTTAACCGGATGGGATATTTCGAAAGCTCCCGGAGCAAAAATCGAAGATACTGAGGTAACACATGCATTCATCGGGAAGAAGATTCTCAGGCTTAAGGCGGGCGATGAAATAGCTTCAGAGTATGTTCATCTTCCTGCGGCCAACAGATCATATTATGCAATGTGCGGTATAACAGGAAGTTATTACTCCGATATGAAAGGCGACTTCAGAAATGATATGCGCATCAGTATATTTGTTGATGATGAACAGGGAAAGGAAGTTACCTGTTTCACGGAATATGGAGATTCCGCAAGATTAAGCTGTCCGGTGATCGACCGATCCGCCAGACTGGGCGGTGGTTTTGCTTTTGCACACCTGAATAACATTCCCTCCGGAAAATATCGCATCAGGATCAGGGCAGAAAATGATTGTCTTGTCGATGAGATCGATATCAGGCCCGCTATGGATGTTGGTATTGGTATAGTTGAAGAAACGCATCCCCTGGGCCATTATGATCATCTCTATAACAATCTGCACTCTGCTTTCTTCGATTATACTGATGATGTAACGACCGGGAAGCCTGCTGAGGGAATTCCCGTTGTAAAAGGATCCGGTACCGTAACCATCAAAAATGGTGAAATAAAGAATGCCACAAACGGCATTTTGTCCCGAGCTATCCAGTCCACAGCTGAAAATGTCAGAATCATACTGGATAATATAAAGATCAGCACTTCAGGCATAAATTGCACAGCTGTTGATGTTGAACAGGCTGTAATCACAAAATGCACCTTCAATGTTGAAAATCCATTCATCATCAACCGACATGGTGCTGAATTCTATGCAGTTGACCTTAGAGGCACACAACCTTCAGAAGTATCATTCTCCCAATTCTACGGAGGCCAGGGCTGCCTGTCTTTCAGAGGAGATTTTTCCGGTGTCCATCACAACTATTTTGTAAACCACCAGACTGTCACAAATCATTATAGTATAATGGCGATGGGAGATAGTTCCAGGATTTTTGAAAATCTTTTCGAACCGGAGATTGGTTCAGGAATTGAAGTATATGTTCATCGCGGGATTGAAATTTTCAACAATGAGTTTCACATTAATGCAGCTCCACCAAGCTGTGAATATCATCTTCACTTAAGCACCAATGCCATACGCCTCGCAGATTACGGAGCAAAGCCGGGATCGCCAAGAGGCTGTTATGGCAACAGGGTGTATAATAATAAGTTTTACATAACCGGGAAAAAATACAAGCAGTATCCCGGTTATATTCCGATGGCCTCAGCATTTTTCTACAGTGCCAGCGGCGGTGATAATGAAATATTCGGAAACAATATTATAATTAACCAGGAAGATCCCGAATCCGATGCCGAAGCCTTTGCTTTTTATATCGGTAATTCACGGGGTGGGAAAATATATAACAATAATATTGTTTCCAATGTCACTCCCGTATGGGTGGCATGCTCTTACGGCAATGCAGAAAAAACAATACTTGCCGGTAATACTATCTCAAGGTCCCGGAATACAATTATTGATTTCAAACCGGTGAGAATGGGTTCAGATGAAGGATCAGGAACCGTTGCCAGGGGAACAGAATTCCGTTCCAATATTTTAAACGGGATGGAATTCGGGATCAATAAAACAGGACAGGATCATAGTTATTCGGTATTCCGGACACTTAAAATAAATCTGCATGATAAAAAAGGAAATATATTACCGGATACTGAGATCGTAATAACAGATAAAAATGGCAAAGAAGTAGTACGAGGGAAAAGTTCCAGGGAGGGTTCATTTCTGATTGAACTGCCGGAATATGAAGTCGATGGAAATATAAAAACTTATCATTCTCCTTACATTATTAAATCAGGGAAAAATAAAACAAGTGTGGATCTGAATAATAACATTGAAATCAATCTTTTAATCAAATAATAATATGACCCCCGAACTTAAAGAATCCTTCATTGCCTTGTGGGAGAAGTACTTTGGAAATGCAGAACTTCCGATAGTATTTTTCTACACTGATGGTGATGGTAGTGCAGAATGGGCGCCGATGCCGTCAGGCAGGAGCTGTATAATCTGTGAACTTGCCAAAGTAAGAAGTGGAAAGTCCCTTGTCTACAATTCTGACAGACTAAAATGCGGCGGTGCAAAAAGGTATCTCGGTTATCTGGAAAAGATGAGACCGGATTTCGAATATTTTCTGTCATGTGGCAATGAAAGTATCGAGGGAGAAAGATATCTCCGTACACCCGGACAGGTAAATGAGTTCATGAAGAACCAGGTTAAGTTACATGCTGAAGGTAGAAATATAGTTTTTAAAAGGTGGGATAAGCTGAATGACAATGATGAGCCTGATGTGGTGATCTTCTTTGCCACTCCGGATGTGCTTTCCGGACTATTTACCCTGGCAAATTTCGACCAGACAGAACCAAATGGGACATTCACTCCCTTCGGATCGGGATGCAGTTCAATAGTTTACTCACCTTATATGGAATGCAGGTCAGAAAGGCAGAGAGCCGTGATCGGGATGTTTGATCCCTCTGCCCGGCCATGTGTACCTGCAAATGTTCTTACTTTTTCCGTACCCATGAAAAGATTTGAAAAAATGGTCAGCTATTTGGAAGAATCTTTTTTAATTACAGGAACCTGGGATATGGTTCTTAAAAGAACAAAATTTAAATGAAAGCTTTATAAATACTTTATATTCAATACCAAAATGAAAATCACCAACATTGCTCCCGAAACTGAAAAGTTGTATTTCTGCTGTCTCGAAGAATGGTCGGAAGATATGAAAGACGCAGGAGATAGCAAGCAAAAGTGGTACGAATATATGAAGGACAAGGGTCTGAAGGTAAAATTTGCCCTTGATGATAACAACGTTATAGGAGGCATGATACAATATGTCCCTGTAGAACATTCAATGGTCAAAGGGGAAAACCTGTATGTTGTATTATGCATTTGGGTGCATGGCCATAAGCAGGGGCGCGGCGATTACAGGAAAAGAGGGATGGGAAAGGCTCTTCTGCAGGCTGCTGAAGAAGATGTAAGAATGCTTGGAGCAAACGGACTGGTTACATGGGGACTTATAATCCCTGTTTTCATGCAAGCATCATGGTTTAAAAGGCATGGTTATAAAGTTGTGGATAAAGCCGGGATCATGAGGCTGATGTGGAAACCATTCAATGAAAATGCAATTCCTCCGAAATTCATGAAACCTAAGAAACTTCCGGAAAAAGGTAAGGAAAGAGTTAATGTTACAATATTCAGGAACGGATGGTGTCCAAATTTCAACATAGCTTTCGAAAGAGCCATAAGAGCCTCAGGAGAATTCCCCGGTAAGGTCAATCTACAGGAATATAATACAACGGATAAAGGTATTATTGAGGAATGGGGCATTACCGATGGATTGTTCATCGACGGGAAAGAAGTTAACACCGGGCCCGCCCCAGCCTATAAAAAGCTTGTGAAGAAAATCTCAAACAGGGCGAAGAAAATAAAATAGGCTTTACCCTAATTATGTAAGATATCCATCAACGTATCCCGCCTTCATCCATGGCAGGTTTTCATGACGGAAATAAGGAGATAACAATTCGGCATATTTAATTTTCTCAGCGGCATCCATCGGTTTGAAATTCCGGAGAATATTCAGGTTCGAATCAACTACACTTTTGCTGTCCATACCAACTGCAACACCATCGGGTCCTTCAAGCGAAAGTGCGAACCTTACAAGTTCCGGTATGCTGACACCCTCTATGGTTTCTTTGGGTCTTACAGCCTTCATCAGCATCACTCCCATTCCCTTCTCTTTAGCGGCAGGGATCAGAAGTTCCTGTCTGGTGTCAGATGGTCCTGCATAATGATTCATTGCAAATAGCATACTGTCAAATCTTCCGGTATCGATCATCATTTTAAGGGCCTGAGCATTACCATGACCTGAGAATCCGATGAACCTTGTTACCCCTTCCTCCTTCATTTTTGAGAAAAGATCCAGAACCCCTCCCGTCTTGCAAATCTCATTCACATCTTCTGGCGATGCGACCGCATGTATCTTCATCATATCGAGATGATCGGTCTGAAGCCGCTTGAGGCTCAGCTCGATCTGTGCTTTGGCTCCTTCAGTATCACGCGCAGCAATTTTCGTTGACAGGAATATCTCTTCTCTCCTGTCTTTAATTATATGACCAAGTCTCTCTTCGCTTATTGCCCCTGACTGATTGTTGACATAAGTATGTGCGGTGTCCCAGTAATATAATCCATTGTCGAGAGCATAGTTACACATCTCAATAGCCTCTTCAAGGGTATTTATTGTCAGAAACCTTGAACCCAGACCAATGGCGATCCTTGGAATAACTACACCGGTTTTACCCAGAACTGTTGTCGGAATTCCTTTCGGATCATATTTATTGCGTGAAGTGCACGATGTCTGCAACAATGCCAGGTCGGCTCCGGCAATAACAACTCCGGCACCAATAGTCTGCTTAATGAATTTCCGGCGGGAGTAACTTTTTTTCATAATTTTTATTTTGGTTAAACAAAATGAGGGATCTCCATTTTATAATTCCTGGAATAAATCATTTTACTATACAAATTCAAAATTAATCTTTTAACTTTTATAATTCATATAAAAAAGATTATTATGAGTTTTTTTCTTTTTTCACTAATTTTGCATTAATAATGAATCAGATATGGCAATCATTTCAATGTTCTACGGGATAATAATTTCGATGTATTACCTGAATAATAAGCGGCATAAACTCCCACATATTCATGTAAAATATCAGGAACAGGAAGTAGTGCTTCGGATTCCCGAAGGCGATATTCTGGAAGGGCAGCTCAGGAATGATAAACTTCGCCTTGTATTAGCATGGATTGAGATCCATAAAGACGAACTAATGGCAGATTGGGAATTAGCAACAAAAGGGGAAAAAGTATTTCAGATAAAACCACTCAGGTAATAATGAACCCAAGAGTTAAAAAAGTAAAAGCGGAGGATAATTACTTCATCAGAATATGGTTCAATAATGGAGAAATTAAAATCTTTGATATGAAACCATATCTGGAGTCAGGACTATTTTCTGAGTTAAAAGAAAAGAATGTCTTTTACTCGGTCAGGCCATTAATGGGATCAATCCAATGGAACAATGGGCTTGATCTTTGCCCTGATATGCTTTATGAGAACAGTATAACAGCCTGAAATTTACCTGATAATCTCTTCTATCTGGTTCAAATCAAGATCGACCTCCGGATTAAAATTCTCACTATTCATATAACTGATAACAGAAGAGAGCAGCTGTTTCGAAACCACTCTTTCTTCAGCTATATCCTTAAGGTCAATACTGCAAACCAGAATCTTCCCTCCATTCGTTATGGATTCAAATGCCAGGGCAAGTCTCCTGTTCTCAAACCATGTATCAATTGGCTGGATAAGAGGTTTGAGTTCTGCAGGGAAGCCATCGAGGATCATTGCCTGTGAATGTGTGACAGGATCCCACCACTGCCAGTTGCTGTGATATTCAGTCGGGAAACCATTGAAAACCGGGTGTTCAGGTTCGCAGAGGATGCCCAGTGTATGCGGAGGCTGATTATTGGTCCAGGCAGTGTTCCAGAATATGCTTGAAAAACCTATCGCTACCTTTGCTCCTCCCTCCTGACTCACTTTGCCATAAGTCAGTAACAGAACGGACCCTCCTCTTTTCAGAACAGCTTCAGCATTGTCATCAAGTTCATCAGTTAAATAAATATTCCCGGGATCAGTTACATTGTTTGCCGGATAAACCCATATATCCCACTGGTTACGGAAAGGAGTTCCTTCAACTGATATTTCAAATTTAAGTTTCTGAGCATCGGTTATCCCTTCAATATCCGAAACAAAAACTCCCGCAACAGCAAGATCGCCGGTTTTGATCTCGTCAATTGTCATTGTTTCTCCGCGGATTATCTTTCCATCCTTGTCAGTCAGCCGGCACAGGAGATTGGCATTTTTTAAAGACCGGGCCCCAAAGTGGGTTATTTCAACCCTGGCTTCAAATGTCTCTCCGCTTTTAAGGATCATCCTTTCCATTCTTGCAAGAGGGACTGTCCCATTGCAGAACATTCTGAATTCCTCCGGAGTTACATAACCTTTCGATCCGAAAAAAGGATTTAAGATCCCAACCAGTGCTGTTCCCTGACCGGGGAAATCATGAAGTTGAAGCATTTCAAATCCTGCATATCCGGGGGTCCGGAAAGCAGCTTCAATATCCGCCTTATAGCAAAGAACCTGGAGCTTCCCCGAAGCCATTAGAAAATCACCTGCCTGTTCGCCCATGAGATTTTCTTCAAGAGTTTCCCTGAAAATTTCAAGGTTTGAAGGCTTCATCACTCCTGTGTATTTTTCAATTTCACTGAAATCGGGATAGACGCACCATTGACCTATCTCATGACCAACAACCGGAATTGTGTATTTTTTGATGTTTTCACTGAAGTCGAAAATTGTCTGAGGCGGTTCTCCATTGATTATACTCTTTAGGCCCTGCCCCCACTGCTGGATCCTTGGAGCCGGTATAAGATTATAATCATTTTCAGGGATCACGGGCCAGCCTGCCGCGGAAGTATAAACCCTTCTGTTATCTATCGATTTCCAATAGTTTATGAGCTGACCTAAAAAGACATTCTGATTTCTTCCTGCTGGTTCATTCCCATAAGCAAGCATACAGAATGAAGGATGATTGCCATATTGTTCAATTATCCTGTCACCTTCCTCATAAATAAATCTGTCAATGGGACCACCGTTGCCAATTGAGCTTCCCTGATTTGCCCATGAACTGCATTCAATATGAAAATATACCCCGAGCCTGTCAGCAGCAACAAAAGCAGCCTCAGGAGGGCAGAAAGAATGAAACCTTACATGATTAAGTCCGTAATCCCTGCAGGTCTGAAGTACTTTCTCCCAGGATTCAACATCTGAGGGAGGATAGCCTGTAAGAGGAAAGATACAACACTCCGTGGTTCCTCTTAAAAAGACCGGTATACCGTTGATCTCAAAACGGGTACCACTGGTTTTGAATTCCCTCATTCCAAAATCGACTGACTTAAGATCTGTTGTTTTTCTGTCAGAGCTCGTCAGGCTTGCTGAGAGTTTGTATAATACCGGATTGAATTCACTCCACAATTCCGGTTTTAGGATCTTATAATTGATAATAACCTGTTGCTGGTCAGAATTTGTAATGACTGACATCTTTTTTACAGGAAGCTTTTTCTCCTTATCTGAACTGACAGTCCGGGCCCATATTCTGAGATTTCCGCTAAAATCCTCCTTCCCCGGATTTTTGACACTTATAATTACTTTTGCAATTTTCTTTTCAATATCCGGAAAAACCTTTATGTCATCAATGAATACCTTCGGATTGGCAAACAGCTTTATTTCCCCTGTAATACCGTTCCAGTTCCCCTGTGTGTGATCACTGATGCTGTGAGAATTCATCCCAACAGGAATTATCACACGGTTATCTATTCTGATGCCTATCCGGTTCTTCCCTGAAATGACCAGGTCTGTAATGTCATACTCATGTGGTGTTGAAAGACTGTTCTGAGTACCGGCCCTTTTCCCGTTCACAAATACCATGGATTCCCAGTGGCATCTTTCCAGAAAAAGGATCACTCTTTTACCGTTCCAGCCTTCAGGGAGATCGAACTCTTTCTGATACCAAGCTGCACCTTTATAATACTTAACCGGTTTCAGCCAGAAAGGGATCTTTATATTTCCCGGCTGGCGGTATTTTTCATATTTTTTATCCAGGAAATAAGACCTGTCGATAATATCTCCGGTCCATTCAGTGTTAACTGTAACTTCATCACCTTTGCCGTTTTCTGCCATCGATCCCGGAAGCTTTACTATCTCATCAAACTGCTGGTCATACCACTGCTGATCAATCCCCTGATCGAGTGAATCGATCCTGAATTTCCACTCTCCTTCCAGAGAAAGTACAGGTCTGGTGTATTCTTTTTCGGATGAACACCCTGCTGCTATTAACAGGAGGAAAATCAATCTCCTTATCATATGTCTGTTTAATTAATTGATTTAAAAATATTTAACCCTGCCTGACGGCAGGCAGGCACAAAGATCACATCCCGGGTTATTCGGGATCACAAGGGGTCCACAAAGGATATGAATCATGTAAATTACATCTCTCTCAATGCTTCGAGCATTGCAACAACATTTTCAAAAGGCACATTTGCCTGGATATTATGCACCGTGTTGAATACAAATCCACCGTCTTTGTTCAGAATATCGCACTGTCTCTTAACCTGTTCCCTAACCTGAGCCGGAGTGCCGAAGGGAAATACTCCCTGGGTGTCAACACCTCCTCCCCAGAAGGTGATCCTGTCACCAAACTTCTCCTTCAGCATCACAGGATCCATTCCGGATGCATTTATCTGAACCGGATTTATTATATCAAATCCTGATTCAATAAAAAGATCTATCAGAGAAATAATTGAACCACAGGAGTGCTTGAATGTCTTCCATCCGGTGTTATTATGAATCCAGTCATTTACTTTTTTATAATAAGGCATCCAGACCCTTGCATAAGTTTCCGGTGAACAGAATGTGGAGTTCTGTGTGCCGAAGTCGGTACCGCAAATAAATACGACATCGATCATGTTTCCAATCAGATTATAAATCTTTTTAAGATTTTCAATTGCTATATCTGTCTGCCTGTCATATAGTTCCTTAATAAATTCTTCGCGCATCACAGTTGAGATGTACCATTCCTCAACACCCCTGATGCCTTTTGGATTCTTCAGTTGCAGTCCCGGGACGAGAGCAATGTCGCCGAGGGCAGTTCCCCCAAGAGATGCCACAACCCCTTTCCCTGATTTACTCACAGCTTCGGCCTGCATTTTCCAGTATTGAAGATCGTGATCTGTTATGGGGGTAAATTCCTCCAGGTTATCTTCAACCTTCAGTGTTGAATCATCAATTGGTTCCTGTCTGTTGAGCGCATCAAAGAAATAGCCTGATTTTGGCATCACCGCACATGGTGGCACAGATGTATCTCCTTCAGGATGAATTAGTATATCACCGTTAACAGTGAAGGTATAATTGAATTCACCCGGGAACATTACCTCCTGCCCCCATGGTGTTTTATGAACCTTCCATCCGGTGTTTTTAATGCCGAACATATTATTTTCCCCATAAATGCCTGTAACATCTATGCCCATGGCCTTTATCAGTTCATCATCTATTTCCCCGAGCATCTGGTAAGGTTCAAATACTCTCACCGGTCTTTTCTCAAGCCCGTAGTATTCACGAAGTTTCTCGACAATAAGAACATGTATCCCCGTTACTGATGTTGATCCGAAATCAACGACTACCTTTTCAGGTTGCCTGTGATTGATCGTTTCTCTGAAATTGTGTTTTGAATTGGATGCCATATGAGTTTATGTATTCTTTTTTATGCTCCATAAAGTTAAATTTTTCCTTAATTATTTACCTTTATTTTACAATTTGGTTAAATTTTTCTGTAAAATTCAGCCTCAGCTGCTGCTGAGAACACTTTTATCTTTTAACTTTTGTCTTTTATCTTTCCAATGATTGAATATCTGCAAATACCTGAACCGATACTGTTTAATCCTCTTAAGCATTATCTCCCCTTCATTAAAGAATTTACGAATATAAATTCGGAGCACGAGAGTTATCCTGGATCAAAGGAATTCCTTAAAGAGCTCAGGCACCTTGGAACGTGTGTGATGGATATTTACAAAGGCTATCTCACACAGGAAGGTATTTTTCTGGAAATTGCAGAATTCATTAAATCGAATGGATTATCAGGAAGGGAGGCATACCGGAAATGGGCGGGAGTAAGTTTCAGCAGTCACAGGATAGTTCCTCTGTCTGACGGTTCACACTGGACGCTGAAGTATTATGATAAAGGAACACGGTTTGTTCATATTTTCCCGGCACGATACAGTCAGCATACATTCCGGATCAAAGCCAATACCCTTAAATCGGCAATACTTTATCAGGTGTTTGCTGGTAAAGATTATATTTCAGCGGATGATCTGAACAGGGTCAGAGCTCTTGTCAGCTTATCTCCGGTCAAAGAGGTTGCTGACACGGAGGCGATTACTGAGATGGTTGAGTTGTTGAGGGTCTAAGGTTACGAGGGTGCGAGGGTGCGAGGGTGCGAGGGTATGACAGTAATAAAGGGTAAGGGGGAGAAAAGGTGAGGGGGAGAAGAGGTGAAGAGACTAATAGACGAAGGGACGAAGAGACTTAGGGACTAAAGGATGAAGGGGAGAGAAGGAGAAAAGGTGAACTTCTGTAATCCCCTCCTGGGAGGGGTAGGGGTGGGTAAATCAGAGACTTAGGGACTAAGAGACTAATCGACAAGGGAAACTCCCGTTTTTGAGCCGCAGAGCGGTGACCTGTTTGCAGGACTTGAGGTATTAGTAAATCGTTAATTGATGTTCCTTGTTCTTAAATCAAAAAAAGCCACTTTAAAGACTAGCTGTAATTAATTCGGGGAAATTGCTCTTGAAGCAACCTTCTTTCCGGCACTTTCCTCTATTGTATCTTTCTGACTATTCTCTTCCTCATCAATTTTTCTGAACCGCTCTATGTGGAAATACATCCTTGTAAATTCAGTGGTATTGCATGTCGGGCACCACATATTCAAATAATCAGGCACTTCCGAAAGTCTGACATAGATGTTGCCGCACCTGCATTCGAAGACTTCGGAAAGTGTATAGATAAGTCCCTCACAGATACCTCTTACCGGGATCTCGTACCAGTTTTTATCGTTGATGCACAATACTTTATCTCCAGATATCATAAATGGATCTCTTTTTTAATCAGCAACTAATTTAATTAAAAATAAGAAAAAAGTGTATGACAAAAAACATAAAAACCCAGCTTATAAATTTATACCTTTCCCTTGAACCAAAACCATGAAGCCATGAAAAAGAAATTCATCTCCCTACTTGTTATTCTCTTATTTGCCGCGATGAGTGCCACAGCTCAGAATCTTCTTAAAAACGGTGACTTCGAAGCTTCTGTTCCTGAAGGTACTCCACCGGGTCCACCATGGAAACATGACTGGTCACCCAGAGAATCTGGTTCAATCACAACATCTACTGCAGCAAGAACCGGAGATTGCGGATTATGGATGCATACAGCCATTGCGGGTACTAATCCCTACACGACATCGTATCAGGAGGTCAGCTGTAAACCTTCAACAAATTACAGGGCTGAAATTTACCTGCGAACCCCTCCCCGGGATGGTAATTGGGTCCCGGGTTCCTCTGCATACATTACCCTCACCTTCAAGAGTTCTTCCGGAGTCACACTTTATCGTGTCAGCAGCGATAGACTCAGTTCAGTTAATAATCAATGGCGATTATTCTCAATCAATGTACTTGCGCCGGAGAGATCTGCACTGGTAAGGTATACAATACACCTGACATGCAAAAATGGTCTGAGTGTAGTCAATGCGGATAATTGTTCTTTAACCGTAGTCAGGTAGATTTTATCAGTAAAGGTGAACAAAACAACCTTCAGGGCTTATTTTAACATCAGATAATTTTGCAATATACTTTCCTTCACCATATTTAATTATGCTGGTAATTCTGTGCAACTGACCGGGTCCCACTATGCAGATACTTTTATACCCTGGATCGGAGTCAGAACGGAATATTAATACATTATCCTTATAAACAATACTTTCAAAAAAGATGAGGTTCAGTGAATCAATAAAATACAATTTCGTTTTCCCCTCCTCCAGTACACCATGAGTTGTAACCAGAGAGGTGATATCAGATCCGACAATATGGTTGATACTCTCACTGATAAAACTTTCAACTTTACCAAGGACTTCAGCCAGTTCTTTTCTTATTTTGGCACTGCTAATCCATTGCAGAACATTTGATGCCTCCGGTGATGATTGTTCCAGTATTTCAGCTGCCTGAAGCGGAAAGAAATTATCCCAGATCTTATCAAAGTCTTCCTTCAGGTTGCGAATATCCTGCAATAAATTGAGACATTCAGTGCAATTTGCAAGATGTCTGACAATTCTTATATAATTATCTTTCTCAGATCCGGGACCTGAATATATCTCCTTGGCATAGTTAATTAATACACCTATATCAGGATGTTCATCATTATTCATTTTTCTAAGTATTGAAGTTTTTTTCATTGTGCTTACCTTAAAAGCCAGTAATATTTAAGAGCCCATTTTTCTTTTTTTATCCCGGAGGAGAGCTTCGGCTTCTTCTTTGAATCTTGAATTCCATTTTGAAATCACGTTCCTGATACTTACAAAATCAGGATTATCCGGATAGTTCTTATAGTGATACCAGAAAAAAATACTTATAATTAAATCTTCAATAATCTTATCTGGTCCGGACAGTACGATCATCTCTTTATAATCCTCTGACTTGTATAATGAACCGACAGGTAACTTTAAAAGATATTCCCCATATTTTTCTTCAAATACTTTATTTAATTTTCTCCCAAGATATTGTTCATCAATGTCTTCATATAGTTCTTTAAGCTGGCAGCTGAATTTTTCATTAAAAAATTGCTTTAACCGGAAATTTATATTTGAAGAATAATTTAAAGCTAAGTATAAAAATATTAATACTTTATGAGGAAGTTCATCTATTTCTAAAAACACTGTATAGAGTATGGGTTTGTATCCATCATATTTTGACTTCCCTTTCCCAGGATCCAACCGGGAGGCATGGTACTTACGTATCTTATCAATGAATTCAATGTAAGACTTTCTGTCTTTAAAATACTTTGGTAGTCTGTAATTAATTACATAATCTTCAAACGGAGCTTTACTTTCCGGAATCCATTTATCAATTATTTCATTCATAGAATAGAATGAATATTCATCATCCAGAAAAGAATCTATATGAGTAATATGGCTATCCATATCCTGAACTCTCCATCCTATTTTTTCATAAAAAGCAGTATATGATTTTTGCCATACGAAATAGAAAGTTTCAGGCACCCTGTTGTTTTTTGATTCACTTTCTATATTTATCAATTTCGTAATTAATGCTACCTGATTCAGAGTCATCATTTCACATTCGCTCAGGATTTTCCTTGAGTATCCGGAACTCCTGTATCTTGAAATCCAATTATTGGCTGTATCAAGATTTTTCCTATGCTCCTCATCCCAGTCTTTACTTTTGTTATCCGATAATCTTTTTTCTGCTGCCATGGGTTGTTTTTATTGTTGAGTGTCTGCGATCAAATTAAGAAAAAACTGTCAGCATTAATATGTTATTTGTCATCGTCCCTTTAAATCTTCAGGAAGTTTCCTGTGATAAAACCCTACTTGTTAATTCTGTTATAATCAGCTGTATCGGCTTCGCCACAGAAAAATGATCTTACCACTTCATCACTTAATGGATCGCTTTTTATATCTGTAGCCTGCGAATTATACCACTGCTGCATGTCCATGGCAATACTGTCCTTCAGGATTAAAGCAATTACCCTGAATTTACCACTGTCGACTTCATTACCCAATGTAATTGGAAAATACCATTTTTCATCTTCCTGAATACCTCCGCTTTGAGGCCACCACTCACTTCCTCCGGGAGGTAAAATGAAAATCCATGGTTTTCCTCCGGACCTGAGCTTTGCATTTACAATAATAGTTTCTGAACGTTGTACAGTACTCCCTGAATGAGGATATTCAATTTTAAGGCTGTCTGTCCATGCATTAATATCACTGACTATACGTCTGTTCAAGATTTTATTGAATGGAACCAATATTATTATAAACAATAATCCAAGAACGATTAAGACAATTAAAATTGTGTTTTTATTGTTTTTTTCCCCTGAAACACTATCTGCATTACTTCTCTGAAACTCATCATCATTATCCTTCACGAAAGTATTCTTTGTTGTATCTTTTTGCTCAACAAGTAAAACTGAATGATCATAAATGACAGGTTTTATTTCCTTATTTCCTTTTATATACCTGAATGAATCTTCAATCGAATTACCGGCAAATAGACTTGTGTAAAACACCCTTGCAGCTTCAGCTGCATCATCAGCTATAACCTTATCAGACCATCCGAGAACCCAATCCACATTTTTTGCAATTTCCCATGCCATGTCGGATGATTCGCAGATGTTAAGAATAACAGCCTTGATATTACTTTTTATACTAAAGAGTGATTCAAACCTGGAATAGGTTATTTGTTGTGTATCTGAAAATAGGACCATTTTTTCATCACCATGTAATGAAAAGTGGATTATATCATATTTCCCCCATACAACATCTGTCTGCAGATCATCGAAATTACCTGATCCATCAAAAAAATAAGTTATTAAATAACTGCTTCTGAAATTATCTCCTTTATTCTTTAATAGCCTGGCATAGACACTGTCTAATTTCTTAACATTTTTTTTGACCCCGCCAAGATTATCGTAGCCGTCATATTCCTGCGAGACAACCAATATCCTGATAGGCTTCAACTCTGTCTGTTCCATAATTCTGTCTTCCATATTTCAATGAATAATTAAAAATTGATTCCCTTATTTATCAGGGATTTAATCTGTCTACTCTATTGCTATACCTATCCTCAAATTTACTTCTAAAAAGGTATAATTATTCTGTCTCAGGAAAAAAATCAGGCTCTTTAGTCAAGAATCCCTGATACTTGATAGTATATATACAAACCATACCCTACAGACCATGAAACCACTCACCGAAAAGACCACCCCCTTGTCCGAGGACATACTTAAGATCGCCATTGACCACAACGGGGAGAAAACGGAACTCCCGAAACTATGCAGGGATCACCCCAATCCGCTGCTCCTTCACGACAAACAACCGGTCCTGAATATAACCCAGGATGAACTGGTCGGTATATTTGACAATAACCGGAATCACTTTTGCCTTACTCCGGGGCAGACATTAAGATTCGGCATATTCTTCAGACTGCGGCTCCCTGACCTGATCTCACTTATGATCAAAGCCGAATGGGAATGCCTCATCTTCACTGCTACCAGGTTCCCATTAACCAATCAACAGCTTAATTTTGGCTCAGCGCTCAGAAATTCCGAATTGATTGAAAAATATATCAGGGATTTCAGACCTGATACCGGAAAATTCTTTGTTCTGATCAGGGATACCTTGCAAAACTCCAAAGAAGTTACTTACGGCCTTGTTGATTTTCTGATAACCGAACTGCTTACAGAAAGTAAATTCCTGTGTGAACCCGGTCAGACAGGTTTACAGTATTCCTCAATGGAGAATGCCGAAATCCTTATTCTCTCAGATGCATCAGTGGCTCAAAGGGCGGAATACAGCTCCCTCAAAATAAGATGGGTGGAAAAATCGTCAGAGCTGGACGATTATCTGTTTCAACTTGAGCAATTTAAGCGCTTCAACCTCAACACCGAAAATAAATATTTTTCAATTTTCATGAAAGAAGAAACCGAAAAGGCCGGCCTGATCTACCGCATTGAAAAACTTCGGCTTGTGCTTTCCATAATGAAAGAAAATCCGGGATTAAGTTACAGAGTTCTACTTACAATGGCTGAAGAAAGTTTGAAAAGTATGGAAATCAAAAATAATGAGATAAGAAAAAGGATCGCACGCAGCCAGAATAACGTAAATACCGAATCTTTCCAGTTTTCAGGCACTTATATAACCGAAAACCTGAAAAATCAATATACAAAAAGTGTAAAAGCCTTACTGAGGAAAATTTGGTTCCTGTGCCACCCTGACACAAGTCCGGATTATAACATCCTGAGTGAAGAAAAGAAAAAAGAGATTGATGAGTTGTGGCTCAGGACCATGAGTTCAACGAAAGAGGAACAATATTCTTATTCCCCAAACATGCTGTTGTACCACCTGCCCGACCTGGATCAGCTGGAAGCTATATATCTGAAAATATGTACTATACTTGGTATTGAACCCGATTATTACGAAACCGGCAACCGTCTTGATTTTATGATCCGGACGGGGACTTCAATTACCGGACTGATTGAATTCCTGAAGTACGAGATATCGAAAATAAGTCTTCAGCTGACTAACCTTGAACTTATCCAGGATGAATATACAAATGATATCAAAACACAAAAGTACAGGTCGGCCCTGGACAATATAAGCAGGCATTCCGATAAGCTGAAGGGTGAGATCAGAGAATTGAAGGTCAGTCTGAGATTAATTAAGGATGAAATTATTAATGAATTTAAACCCGCAAACTGATGAAAAACAATAATGCCTTAATACCGGGAAGGAATAACAACAGCCTCAAAATATTTAAGAATGAAGAGCAGGATAATAAAACTATCCTTAAGCATTCTTACAAACCATCATGTATCCCTTATGGAGTAAGATCAGTAAATGTTACACACGACAATAAATATTTGATAATAACATATCTCAGCAATCATGGATACATCCGGGTGATTGATCTTGAGAAGCTTGAACTCCTTCAGTGTCGTTATACCGGCCATCAAAATTCAATCAGAATGGTATTCGTTGAAAAAAATGACAGACACTTCTTCACGGCATCATGGGATGGTACTTACCGGCGATTTAACCTGTTAAAAGGCACATATGACCTGACGCTTGGCGTTACAGGCCGGAGTCCTTCATGTTGCCTGGATGTTGACGAAACCCATCTTTTAACAGCATCATATGACTCAGACATTTCATTATCAGGCAATAACACAGGTCGGCGATGGAATCTGGCAACAAAGGAAATCGTTACTTTCTACTGGCATTTTAAACCCAGGAAAGAACCTGAATGTATCGATATTTCATGTGATCAAGACTTTACATATTCCGGATCAGATGACGGAATGGGTTTAAAATTTGATAAGCATACAGGGAAAATCCTGTTAACCTACTGTGAATGTGATGCCAACATCCGGAAAATAGCTGTAACTGATCATTTGTTTGCAGCTTCAGCAACCGATGGTGTTATAAGGGTCCATGATAAGGTCACCGGAGCCTGGATCAGGGATTTCTTTCACAGCTATGATGAAGCCATGGATGTCCGCATATCAAAAGATGAAACAAAGCTATTCAGCGGGAGTATGGATGGTTCAATAAAGTGCTTCAGTCTCGTTACCGGAGAAGAATTATATCATAAGAAGCTTTTTGACCAATGGATCTGGAGCTTAAAGCTTGCGTTCAATGACGAAGTTCTGATTTCAGGAAGTTCTGACGGTACTGTTGCATTTGTTTCAGCTGAGAGTGGTCAGCTACTGGCACGGCTTCACTGTTACCCGGTTGAAAATGAGTACCTCTTTGAATGTCCTCCCGACAAAGCATTTCCTCAGGGTTTCTTTTATACCTCAAATAAGAATTTTATAGAAGTCGTAAAGGAAGACATTGAATCAGGTATAACAAGAGTCCTGGATTTAAAGGATCCGGAAAGGATAGCTTACATTGATCGTTATAATCTAAGGAATATGGTCATCACCCGGCTGACGAACAACAAACAATACAATGCATTAACAGAGAAATATCTTAATGAGAGGAAACTGCTTGATAAGATCCCGGATCTGAGCCTTCCAAAAAGACTTAAGTCGTAAATTATAAAGTCCGGCAACCCATACTATTTTTTAACCACGAGGATCACTAAGGTTATCACCAAGGGACACAAAGGAATACAATATAATATATATTTGTATAGTAAAGAGATTAATTGGAAATAAACCAAACGCCATGAAAGATAACCGCAGAAATTTTATCAGGAAAAGTACAGGACTTGCAGCAGCGGTCTCGTTAAGCGGGTTGACTTCCGCCATTACACCTCCAACTTTCAAAAGTAAGAGTTCCGGGCTGGCGCCGCGACCATTTTTAAAGGATGCCGGGATCAAATTTGCATTTCTTAACGGTCCGACATCGCCGAAAGTTCCGTTTGCAAAACAACTGGCTGTTAATTATGCAGTATCAGGAGTGGAAAGACTTAAGGGATACAATGCATGGGACCCTGAAGCCATAAAAGCCACTAAGACGACCTGGGACAAAGAAGGCATTAAATGGTATGTTGTGGAAGGGCCGCCTTCTCTCGGAACAAAAACCAAGCTTGGACTGGACGGCCGTGACGAGGAGATCTCGAATTTCATAACATTCATGAAGAATCTTAAAAAGTATGGTGATGTCGATATAATCTGTTATAACTGGATGCCTGTTATAAGTTGGGCAAGAACGAATAAAGAACGTCCCGGCAGAGGAGGCGCCCTGATGCTTGAATTTGATTATGAGGTAATGAAACCAGCCCCTCTCACAGAATATGGCGAGGTTTCAAAAGAACGTCTCTGGACTACCCTTGAGTATTTTGTTAAGGCTGTAATGCCCGAAGCAGAAAAAATTGGTATGAGAATGTCGATGCATCCTGATGATCCTCAGGTGGATGTTATTCAGGGTATATCGCGTATCATGAATACAGTAGCCGGCCATAACCGCCTTCTGGCCATGTATCCCAAACCCTGCAACGGAATCACAATGTGCCAGGCAAACTACATGGGTATGCCTGATCTTGTTGATATTCCCGGCCTGGTAAGAAAATGGGGCAGAGATGTGATCAATTTCGTTCACTTCAGAAATGTAAAGGATCTGAGCGGAGTTAGACCAAGTACTCATTTCACCGAGACCTTCCATGACGAGGGGGACATAGATATGTATGAGGCCATGAAAGCTTATATTGAGATTGGTTTTGACGGGCCGATGAGACCCGATCATGTTCCGGTTATGGCAACTGAAATTGAGGCTGGAATGAGAGGGGGATATACAACCCTCGGGAACCTGTATGCCATAGGATACATGAGGGGACTTGCAGAGGCTGTTGCCAGGGAACTCAATAGAGCATGACAGGAGGAGATCAATCCGGGCTTCATTGCAAGTCTGATAATTAATAATAATACACTAAATAAAAATAGTTAATTTATTGATCTGCTGATTCAATAGGAAAATCCTGATTTTTTTCGTCAATAATCCTCTCTTCTGTATATGTATAGTATACAGTCACAGCGAAGCTATGCCCATTAACGAAAAAACACCCAAAAAAGAAAAAAACACACCAAAAACGAAAAAACCATGAAAAAAGAGAATCCCCGCCCCGATTATTATCCTGTTTACAAGGATATCGCAGAATTAGCTGTGGAAGATTCACCCGAAGGTAAGCCGGGAAAAGACCTCCCGGTTACCGATAAGTTTAATGCTTTCGACACTATGACCCCAGGCAGCATCGATTCCGCCCTTATGTTCGATGCCGATTCCCTTGTCGGGATATCCTGCGAGTCAGACCTTTCAGCATTCCAGGCACACATCCTCCTGATAAAAAATTCATTCGAGGGTCATGCTTTTCTGACTTTCAATAAAAGCCCTCTCCGGATATTAAATGAGGGTATCTACAGTACAGAATTTAAACAGGATTCCCTCATCGGCAACTTCTTCGAACAAATCGATTATTACCTTACCGGGCTTCGGAACGGGTGGAAAATGATCCTTGATAATGAAAAAGTATTCAGGGGTTATCAGCCGGACCTTAGCCTGAATGACCTGTGCTTTGAGGAACTTATGTATTATTCCCTGGCAAACCAGCTGTTCCGGTTTCCGGTCTCATACTTCGCCAATTTCGATATATTCAGGTTCAGTAATTCATGCAGTAAAAATCTTGCCATTGCCAGAAAATGGTTTAATCTGATTATGAAAGGTGAATCTGCACTCAAAGACTATCTGTATGTTGAAAATATTAATAAGAAATATTCTGAGATTTTCGAAGATCAGCTCCGGATGCTGGATTTGAAACAGAATGTACTCATGCGCTATGATCTGAAGCTTTTTTTTGCCCATGACATGGGAATAAGGAACGAAAAAGAACTCGAGGACAGGATGTCCGATTATATTACAGAAAACCGGACAGGGAAATCAGGGAACTTCCGGAACCAGCTCAACGGAAACAACAGTTTTCTCAATCAAAACAATATAACGACTTCCGTCCTTGAGAAAAAAATAAAATTATTGTACAGATCCGTTTCAATGAATTGTCGTGAAGCAAATGACAATCCGGGATGTGAAATCAAATATCCGGAACTGTTCAGATCATACTACGAGAAGGAAAAGATCAATCGTGAGATCGTATTTGATACTCCCCGATCAATAATGAAATACCTGCGTCTTTTACAAATTCTTTCAGTGATGCTGGTTTACAGAAAAATAAAAGGATTAGCTGTCTATGAAGGATATCATAGTTATCCTGATGCCTCACGGGATGAAATCCTTTCCGAAACTGACTTTTCATCTGTAAGTAATGAACTTGACACTATGGTTGCCTTAGCCAGGATAAACAGCAGGTCTGACGCCAAATTTAATTACATATCAGATGAATTCATGATAGAAACTCACAGAAAGTACCTTCAGAAACAGGTTGAGTTCATTGATCAGGAAATACTGAAAATCCAGGAAGATATCAGGAATATTCTGAAATCAAAGTAATGACTCATTTAATTTAAAATCAATATACCAATGGATATCAAGCACTTAAAAAAGACTGAAGATTTACCGGTTTCATATGGTGAATCATTAATGAATACCCGTGTTTCAGATGAATTCCGGTTTGATATTAAAGATAACTTAAGAAATCTCGGTACGAGAAGTATCTGCTGTTATAAGAATTACATCCTGGTCTCACATGTATACAGTAACCGGGTTCATAAGATAAACCTCCTGAACGGAAAAATATCCTGGTTTGATCACCATAATAAAACGGTCAGACATATACTTACCCGGAATAATGAGATCATTACTGCAAGTTGGGACGGTTCCGTAGGGGTAACAGACTTTGATACACTGAACCTCCGGCTGAGACTTACAGAGCTTAGCATGGGCAGGTGCCCCCATATAGAGATATCATCAGATTCCGGAGAAATCTACTCGTACACTTATGATTCTGATAAAGATCCGGAGCGATTTTCAAATACTATACGGACCTGGTCCCTGCAGGACGGCTCTCTGAAGAATAAAATCCTTCTTAACGGATATCATCTCGGCTCAAGAAGAGCCGGATCATGTGTTTTTTTAAAAAATCACCTCTATTCTGTATCGAACAGCGGGAATTTTGAGATCATCGATTGTACTACAAACAGGATTCAAAAAATATTCTGCCATGAAGATCTCGGTTCTGTAATAGCAATCGGACCACCTGATAATGAAACAATAATATTTGGAGGCACTACCGGAACACTCTATAAGTTCAGTATAACAGATAACAGCCTTACTTCTCTCAAAGGCCACGACTTTACTATCCAGAGTCTGGCCTGGTATCGTGAAAAGAATTTGATGATAAGTATCGACTCCGGTGGCATATTAAATATCTGGAAGTTTCCTGATTTTGAATTGATCTCTTCAACAAGTGTTTTTTATGATTATCTGTGGACGGTCGCAATCGCCAATGATCTCATCTTAACAGGAGGAGATCAGGGACCAATCTGGATATATGACATAAAAGAACCGGAAAAAGTCAGGCTGAAAGGCAAAATGGTTGTTTTTGAAGAGGGATATTCTTTTATTCCCATGGATTCGGGTGAATTTTTTTCGACTGATGCCTCAAAGATCAGGGTTATCAGGAAAGATAGCAATACTACTGAAACCAGCAGGCATTCTGAGTATCTCCTTATATCGCAGAACAACTACAGAGTGGTTCATGATCTTTTTAAAATACGACCGGAAACTCAGTTTTCCACATCCGGTATTGATAAATTAATGCTTCAACTTCCTGAAAAATCAAAAATCAAATAATATGTCAAACGACCGTAAGCTTATAATCAATAATAAAACTGTATTTCAGAGTGAGCCCTTCCTTCCCCGGAACAGGTACTTAAATGAATTTTTCGGAAGGGATGCAGAATTGGGGCAGCTCACAGCAGCATGGATGGCAGGTGAGTATGCCTTACCTATGAGCCCGCTCCTTATCGGTGAACCGGGAACAGGTAAAAACAGGCTGATCTACGAGATCAGCAGGAGAACAGGGCGGCAATTATATATATTTCAGGGCCATGAGGATGTTACTGCCGAAGACCTTGCCTGTACTGTCCGCTTCAGTGATAATAACAGTTCGGTAATGGATTACATACTATCTCCCCTTGTCACGGCAATGTATAATGGCGGAATATGCTTCATTGATGAGATCGGGAAAATAAGACCACGTGCTCTGGCACTGCTTGTAAGCGTACTGGACGAACGGGCATATATTGATTCCACCCTTCTGGGGGAGAGAATCTATGCCCATTCCGGATTCAGGTTTGTCGCAGCAACAAATACAACTGATTTAAATCTTCTTCCGGAGTTCATACTTTCCCGGATGCGCCCGCGAATAACCCTGAGTTACCCTCCGAAAGAGGAGATAGAAAGTATAATAAGAGACCAGTGCAAAGGGATCAGAAATGAAGTCGATAAACTGATCGATCTTTTCTGGGTTCTTTGGGTGGGATATGGAGGGAAACCTGGCGGTATTACTCCGCGGGATGCTATCTACCTGTTCGGATGGGCATCAAAATTAAGCGCCTTCGATAATACCGGTGGCACCCGGAGCCTGCTGGAAGCCAGTCAGGAAAAACCTTTTAATATTGACTTACAACACTCTTATACCGGCATAAAGCCGGAACATTTAAAAATGGCATTCAATATTCTGTTTTCAGACAATTCCTTAATAAAGAATTAGCAATGTATCCGATTATTAAAATCAACAATTGTGAATTAGTTGCAGTTCCCGCAATTCATAACCGTGCAGTTTTTGCCAGGGAGGTAAATTATTTATGCTCGGATAAAGAGACTAGACCTGATGCAATTGCTGTCGAGCTCGGTCCGCATATAGTCTATGAACTCGTTACCTGGATGAAGGAACTCGGAATAAGCCGAAGGGCAGAAACCGGTCTGCCCTGCATGCTTGGATTATTGTCTGACAACAGGCTCATACACCCCGACCTTGGGGAAAGTGCCCTCAACCTCCAGGAAAACACGGCCAGTTCATTGCCTGATATTTCTCCTGATCTTCTTAAAAAGCTGCTTTATTATTCCGATAAATATCTGACAGCACTTTCTTCAACAGATTCAATAATTGAAGCTATACGCTGTTCTGTTGAACTTGACATTCCTGTTTATGGAATAGACATGGACGAAATGTCGATGAAACCAGATACAATTCATCTTGTTGAAGAACCCGTTAATTCATCATTCGACCTTCTGAATTATGTGTCAGAGAATGAAACCCGTGCAGCAGAAACAAGAGATCCTTACGTAGACGGCCGCAGGGAATATGTAATGTCGTCACGACTTAAACGAATAGCAAATTATCATAATAAAGTACTTTTTACAGGTGGAATAGCCCATTGGGTTAAAATAAAAGAACTCCTTGCCGACCATTCAGTAAGACCGGCAGATATCCTTGTACCGTATTTTCCTCTGAAATTTAGAAGAAGTGTAATCCATCCATCAATGGCTCTGGCATTTATGGATAAATACCCTGTAATTACAACCCTTTATGAAAAATCCCGTCATTTCCCGCGGAAAAATTTAAAATACAGATTTGATCTCCCTGATACAAACAAACTATGCCGTGGGATACTTGACAGGACTTATGAAGAATATCACCGTGAGTATTGTACTGCACACATTAACGGAAGCGATAAAAGCTGCATTGAAAAGTTACCAGTGTTTGAACGTTTACTTTCAAATTTAAGTCTCATCCGCCAGCACCATTCCCCATCAATGTCCGATATAATGGAATGCAGTGAGTCAATGATGCCGGATAATTTCAACGGCCTGCTTATGTCACAGCTGATGAATATTGAACGGCCGTGGGCTTCAATGAAAAACTTTCCCGGTCTGCCGTTACTTTCAGCTATGCCCCGCGATGTTGAAGCCGGGGAAAATAAATCCGGTTTAGATCATTTCCGACTGACCGGACCCCGGAAAGACAATCCGGTGCCATGGGAAATTCCCGGTTATGAAGAAGAATCATTTACGATTCATTATCACAATTCAGATTCCCCGGCAGCATATTCTTCCAGGATCTGGAGCTGGTCTGATGATCCTTTCAGAAACAAAAATAAAAGCAATTATTATGTATGGGTATGGCCACCCTGTGAAGCTCTGATCTACGGCACGGCATATGAAGCCTCCAGGATAGCCCGTACCCGTTCTGATGAGCCTTATCCCGCTGTTTTCGAAGGCTCATTATATAACGGTCTCGATATTAAAGCAACAATGCGGTCGGTAATAAACGGAGAGAAAAAGATAATGATAAAAAAACCTTCTTCAGAAAAGAAGATATTTACCCCTGACGGCAAACATTCTGAACCTGCTGTATTTATTTTCAATGAAGATCCTTCCGGTCTGACATCGACATGGTCTTTACTTATAGCCGGAACCAACCTGTACAGAAATGTCAAAAACAAGACCCGGTTTGAAAATCTTGTCAGGGAAAAGGGAAGATCTTTTATCTCCAGTATAAGCAGAGTAAAGAACCAGGAAATCCCCCAATCCATGCGTGGTCATATTGATTCCATAAATATTCTGGATGGCTACACAGTCCTGGGAAATCCGTGTATAAACGCCAGACAGGCTGCACAATGGCTTGAAGATAATGATTATAAGTGCTGCCCCATAATGACTGATACTTTATTCACATCACTGATGAGTTACTACAAAAAGCACTTCAACATTGAACTTTCCATAACCGACTGGACGACAAGCCTGATCCAGATTGCTATTCCCTATGCAAAAGAACGGTTTGTTGTAATCGGACCAAAGACCTTCAGCATTCCTGAAAAACTTAATGCTGAAGCCGGAAGAAGGAATATCAGCATTGACTTTCTGCCCCTCAGCTATTTCTCCGACTTACATGTTTCTGAATTGCGCAGGAGATTACTGCTGAAGGCCAGCGATCCGGATGGTCTTACTTACCCTCCTGAAGCGGAAAAAGCAATCGGCCAGAAGGCTGACAAATATTTTGAGCTTTTACCTCAGTATATGCAACTTCAACTTAAGAAACAGATAAACAACTGAAATATGGACACTTTCGATTATATGGATCCCTTTGAAAGGTACATTCGCAAGAAGGAGATCTATCTTGATGATATCCCGGTTGATTCATTATTGTTTCGGAATATCAGCCGCACGGAACCGACTCCTGCTGATGTAGTTCTGCTCTGGAGGAAGGATTATCTCCTTGATGATTCAATGGAAAAAATCCTCATATCTATCCTTGTTAACAACCCAATGATTGCTACCGAAAATAACAGGGTCGATGAGGCTGAATCAGTCCTTAAAAAAGCCCTCGATAAAGCAGGAAATGATCCGGAAGAAGCAATCCGGCTGCTTATTACGCTTATAAACCTTCATCACAGGGGTAACGAAAAGAAAAGTACAGAATACTACATTAAAGCCCGATCGCTGAGGGCAGAGTCGGATATTAAACTTGACAAAATAACGGAGAATATATGGAAAGAAATCCTGAAAAGAATGGGCAATACCTGATTTGAACAGCTAAAAAGAGACTATTTATTCCTTTTTAATAATTTTACATCACTAAACCTTTAATCCAATGGACTCAACAGAAAAATTAAGAAACCTGGTACTGGCTCCTTATATAATAAAAGCTACAGCACTGATAGGAAAGCGCAGAAAAGTAGGGGGAAATCAGTTCAGACATGCAATCGCCACTATGGGAATTATTTTTGACTATAAACTATTTGATAATTACGTACTTCTTAAAGCTTCAGTAATCCACGACCTGTTCGAAGATACTGATACTACTCCGGAAGAAATCAGAGGTATTGATAATCAGGCAAATCAGGTTGTCGATCTGGTCCTTGAGGTAACCAGACCAAAAGGAATGCTGAAGACAACCTATCTCAGGAGAATACTCGAACAGGGATCCACAAATGCTAAAATACTAAAGGCAGCTGACAGAATAAGCAATCTCACTGATCTTCATCGCGATCAGTATGAAAGAAAGGAGATGTGCGAATACCTGGATCAGACTGAAAAGTTTGTCCTGCCAATGGCTGAACAGGTGAATAAAGATATGGCAACCGAATTAAAAGATCTTATAAAAGTCCGAAGAAAGCAGATGAGGATACTGAATTCCCCGGGATTACTGCAACTGTAAAGTCCGGATAAAACAACATTAATAATAATTAGTGCCCGACTTAATTTATTAAATAAGAGTTAGTTTAATGATATTAAATACAGGTCGATGGGGCTTACATTACGGGGTTTAAATATTTCCTACAAACAGGGCGTCCCTAACGGGACTCGATAAAGACAAACTCCGTAGGAGTGAGCTGTTTGTAGAAATTGAGATATACATGATTTTAGCTCCGTAGGAGCGACCTGTATTTATGGGACAACAGTAACATATAATAGTTGGCTGAGATTTTCATCTCATTTTAATACCTTTGCTGAAAATAATAAAGACCATGAATAAATTGTCCTCAGCCATAATTCTGATTCTGTTTCTTCTTTTTTCCTTTGTCAGGTGCGAAAAGGATGAACCCGATCTTATAATTGGCAAGTGGGAAGGAATTTCCGAGAGAACTGTAGATTATAAGAACAACCAGGTAGTCCATGATTCGACCTACACTTATAAAACAGAAGAATTCGTTATGGAAATCCTTGACGGCGGGACCTGTAAGACCTATAAATCCGGCACACTTGATAAAACATGGAGCTGGAAGGTTGAAGATGACATTTTTTCATTAATAGAGGGAAATAATTCAAGGGGAGCAAAGTATACAGTCAGTGAAAATACAATGACAATGGATTTTACAAGCGAATGGCAGGATCAGGGCAACGCTTACAAGAGGATATTCTACTATGTCTTCAAACGGACATCTCCATGATTGAATCGGCCAACATGCCGATTCTACCAATTCTGCCATCTAACTGCTGAATACCTGCGTGATCCCGGAGAGACTCAATCCTTTTATGTGTATTTATCTTATTTATAATCTTTTATGTAATTTGTTAATTTTACTTAGTAGGTTATTTAGTAGGTACAAAATAGTTTTATAGAATATCACATTGTCATGAAAAAAATGCAGCTGGATATGCCGCGGATGGGCTGAAAACTTTCACCCCTGATAATCAGATTCGTGCATAATATTTCAAACTTTTTCGGCTATTCATATTTCCCAATTATATTCAATTCTACCACTGTAAAAAATAGCATCAATAATCCACTCCGTAAGCATTTGCAATACATTTAGAAGCTAAGATATAGGAATCGCTAAATCCCATCCAAACGTATCTCCTTTAACTTTTTCAAGCAAGTCATGTTTAAAAAAAATACTCTGCAATATATCTGGAGACAATTTCCCGGAAATAGATCAGAGAACAGAAAATAAATCTGTAGAATAAATTGATAATTACTATAATATGATCAAATGACGGGACCACGAAGGCCCTTAAATAACACAATAAAATTTATGGAATCACAGACACAAGACTGGATTTATCTGCTTCCCGGAGGGGCTACAGCAGAAAATATGAAAGAGGGTCGGGAGAAAGATCACTGAGAAGATCAAACAAGCTGGAAATATCATGTATATACAGCTTTTGGACCACCTGATTTTTACTTCTGATGATGATTATTACAGTTTTGCTGATAACGGACTAATTTGAAACGTCATGGAAATAAGATGCAAAATTTATGGCGAATATTTCTGCCCCGGAGATGATACGATGGATCTGACAGAAGGATATATTTCCTCTGATTCAGTAAATACCTGCGATGATTGCTGGGATCTCATTGAACTTTCAGAATATGATCTTATAGAATCATTTAGTGATGCTGATCTTGGACTTTAAAATTTAACCTTAAAATCAAAAATTATGGAAATCTTCTTATCAATTTGTTTGATACTATGGTTCATTTATTTGTTCATAAGTAGTATTAACGATCATGGTTCTGGTCATGATACGCCACGAACCATGTAACTGATCAACTATGCCCAGGTGGAATAAAACTTCACCTGGGTATTTTTTTAAGAAAAAATATAAAGAAGGATTATATCAGTTTGATATGCATTTAATTATTGAAATATTTGATAACATTTCAATATTTTGTTTAACTTTCGTATGAATTGTGAGGGTGAAGGTCAGTATGTTATTTGAAGAATGCTTCTGTGACTGAAGGGGTATAGCAGTCTAGATGTTGAATATTTACAAGGCTTCATGAAAAAGCAAATACTAGAAAAAATTTACAAATATAACAGTCGGCAACTAATCACAACACAAGGCAGTTATGTCTATTTCACTGCGATAGTGAACATTAGGCGATTTTCAAAGGAATTAACCATAAAATACAAAGAAGATATCGACTTTAACTATTTTTTGAATGGCAGTTTAAAAAGACTTAAAATCGATAGATTTATTATAACGTTCTGATATTCAACTTAATTTTAAGCTATTATTGTCATGAAAAAAAAAGATTATAAAATCATTATTTTTAGCCTGTTCTTGTTTATAACTGGAGCAGGATGTAATAAAGATGATACTTCAGAAGGAAAAAGTATTATCGGTAAATGGCAATGGCTTTATAGTACTGGTGGATTAGTAATATCTTACCCCCAAGAAGGCCAAATCATTACACTTGAATTTACAAAAAACTATTCACTAATTGAAAGAAAGAATGATTCCGTAACATTTGAAACTAAATTCAGTATTAATGGGGATACTCTTAATTATTCTCGTGGATCTGATATGTCATATCAAATTAAAATAAACAAAGACATTCTAAACTTAATCTTTAAAGATGTGGGATCCAATGACTACTATAAACGATTTAAATAACGTAAAATATAAATAATAGAAATCTCTCTAATAGAGTCAACTTTATACTTGATCTTCAGTGATCCTGCATTTAAAATAATTTATAAAAATGAAAAAAAATAATCATATCCTGTGGATTGTTTATATAACAACTTTACTAATAAACTGTTCAATAATAAGTGGACAAGAAGCTAATAACCTACAATATGACAAAGCCGGTCATATTAAATACATAAGATTTGGTGAGTCAAAGACTATAGGATCATGGAATATTCCTTCTTCATCAAATGAATTTTTTAAGAACATTATGAAAGTAGAAGATCCGAATAAATTTATTCTGAAGACTAAACTAGAACACAAAAACGGTTCGTATTGTGAAATTTATAATCAATCTTTCAATGATATTAAAGTAGAAGATGGTATTTTTAGTCTTCAATTTAAAAACGGCAAGATGGTTAAGGCTAATGGTCACATAGTTAATCTATCAGGATTATCTACAACTCCTGCCCTATCTCCTGAAGAAGCAAGCAAGATATATGCAAAATATTTATATGCATCAGATACTGTAAAAATTAAATTTCTTTATGGAATAGTCATTTCTGAAACAATGAAAGTATCAGATAAAGATACCACTTATGTTCCAAAGCTATGTTATAAAATTGATTTGTTAAATATGACCTTGGACAATGGTGAGACAGGTTATATTGATGCCAATTTAGGAAACGTCATTAAAACAGTGAGAAGGTATTGTAACAGTTCGGCAACAGGTACTTTTTCAACTCTTTATAATAATACGGTAAGTGCCAATACGCAAAATTATAATAGCACCTATAATTTGTGTGATTCTAGTAGATCTGCTGTCATTCATACATGGGATCAGAATAATACATATTATTCTTATTATGAATCTAACAGAGTTGAATTTACAGATGCGGATGATATATGGACAGCCGCAGAGCATTCTTCAAATAACGACCAAATGGCATTAGATATACATTGGGGATTACAGAAAATATTTGATTATTTTTATACTTATCATAATCATTTTAGAAGCTTTGATAACAATAATCATTATATCACTGGTTATGCTCATG
>CAZWUB010000019.1:0-36713 GCA_964637415.1 uncultured Rikenellaceae bacterium | reverse complement strand
TTTGTTTCACCCGACTGGAAGAAGGGTTTAATATGCTTCATGGCACCATTCATTGCTTTGGCAGCCATCAGCATCTGTGGTACATAGATCTCCTTCCTGCTGAATCTGTTCCCGACAATTGCCATAGCAGGGATCAGGGCTTCTTCAAGAATAGCATCAGGTTTTATACCGTTATCCAGTGCCATCTTTGCCAGTTCGTCAGCGCCATCCTGCCCCTTCATATCAGGAGGATAAGGTGATAACTTGTCTATTTTCCCGAGCTCAACACAACGGGAGAGTCTTGTCAGAATTTCATTCATTGATTATACCTTTTGTAATTTATACTTATATTTAATTGTCTTTTAGAATCTGATTCAAAACTATCAAATATCTTTCAAACTATCCAAAATTAAGCAAATTAGTTACTTTTGCAACCGATTGCGATAATTTAATTAAATGCCGGAAGCCTTCCGGGTATTTTGTTAATTATTATTTCAGGTAACATCACTTCCCGAAGGTCAGTGAAATGTTCTTCGATCTTACTGTCGTGAGTTATTTCCCACAGGGATTTTCCCATTTGTCTTAATGCAAGTGTTGCTGTTATCCAGCTTTGGGTCCATCCTGTTTCTATTGACCAGGCGCCCCATCCTGCATCTCCGTTTGATGCCCAGTATTCCCATCTGTTAAAATCGAAAGCCCTGAACCAGCCTCCATCAAGCTCAGGATGGTTTTCACTTCTTATCTGTACCCTGCAAAGGAACTCTGCCAGTTTATTTTCAGCTTCACTGTAAAATTTTTCACCTGTTGCTGCTGCAGCCTCGTGAAGGCCGATAAATGCAAAATCGAGTGTATAAAGGAGATCGCTTGCTTTATCTTTGTTGCTCTGTATCAGAGGAGTTTCAGATGTGCCATAGGCTTCATTTGATACCGGCGGAGGAAAACCACCCTTTCCGGCTTCTCCGATTTCCTCGGGAATTGCACCGCATTTATCCTGTTTTGCAAGGAGATCGGTGGCTATGGTCTTCAACCATCTGCGATGTACAGATGTATCCTCAATCTTAACAAGCCATGCCAGTGGCAGTAGCATTTTAGCTCTCTCCTGCTGGATCCCGTTTGTCCATTCCCATTTATCGGGATAAGCTTCCATCGTCATTCCGATAGCTTTCTTTGCCCGTTCCAGGAACAAATCAAACCCCGTCTGTTCATAAGCCCAAAGATAGCATGCCCATATCATGGCTTGATAATGAGGCGAATATGAAGTATTCTTATCCGTAAAGTAGCTTTGCCAGCCTCTCTCTTCAAGCCTGTCCTGATTGATCCGGTTGGGCTGGAATCCGTATATCCCGCTGACACGTAAATTACCCAGAATAATATTCATTATCCTTTTATCATATCGTGTTGTCTTTTGGGCAACTGCCGCCATCATCATTCCGAGTATCACTCTTGCATTATCATCGCCATAATATACAGCAAAACCATCCATTGTGCCCGGACCACAATACTCCGGCGAATCGTTCCATCCGGATAGTCCGTATGCCGGATGAGCAGGATCCGCCCTGTCTCCAAGTGAGATCATCGACTTAAAGAACAACCAGTCGCCGATATTTGACGATGTCTGCAGGTACTTCTGATTCCCTGACAGTATACCTGCAAGTCCCATTGCCCCTGCAACTTCAGCATTGCAGTCACCTCTCCTCCACCATCTAACAGCCTGTGACCCGTCATAACAGATCTTTGAATCATAGCCTTCCAATATTCCCAGTGTCCCATCGCCGGCCGGCACATCCTCAGGAAGTTTGGCAATCCGGTGCCCGTATGGCCAGTCCTGTGAAAGGTCAGGATCTGCGATGGACGGGTCAGGAGGATTCGACGGTTTGTTATATTGGTCAAGCATTGATGGAGGCAGTATCAATCCTGAGTTGAAAAACCAGTCAATGCCGTTTTTAAGTGCCTGCTTCTCATAATCATCCGGTAGTTGCTCATCTTTTGTAAATACGGGACGTACAGGGGCTGTCCAATTAAGTACAGGTAATTTCCTGCCGGGAAGAAGCCATTCCAGTACATGACCCCATATTGCCTGCCAGCAGTCAGCCGGAGCATATCTGGCCGTCAGGAACTGGCTGAACTTTGTAGTTGCAATCAGTATTCCTCCCTGACCGTCAGGCTGAGGTTCTTCAAATAACAACGGGTATGTCTTTTCCGGTAATCCGTATACTGCATTGTCGAAACCGGCTACCCTTGCAATTACGATATCCGGGTTTTCTGATTCCACAGGAAGAAAATGGCAATCATGAACAGCCAGTATCCTGAGTTTTGAAATTTCAGGGGCAAATGCATCGGAAGATATCACCGCACGTTCCCATTGTGTTCCCCGTGGTTTGCCTGTTTGTCCTCCCGGCAGATACGAGGGATACTCAGTATATAAACGTAGTCTTTTATCAGCTGCTTTTTTAAATAGAAGGGAATCTGTCAAAGTTGTCTCACCGGGATATCCGTCAGCCAGTATCATAACTGCCGATCCTTCCGGGGCATTGCTGACCGCTTCTTCCGGAGTAACAAACCTGTCACATTCATAGTTATTCTCTGATAAAGTCAGATAAAGGTCATTGTCTTCACTGCAGCTTAGAGTGATATGCTCTTTATCGGTGCAGGCAAAGCTAAAAACGGTCAGCAGTAAGATCACTAAAAGCAAGCCATGTCGTCTGGTTCTCATATTAGTCAAGGTGAAATACTTCTTCCATGTCAGCCCACCACTCACCTTCTTCTCTTGTCAGCACCGGCTTCTGCATAGGCATCATGATATCCCACCACTCCTGTGTTTTAGGATCGGCTGCCATTTTTGCCATATCTGCCTCAAAATCATTTCCCGTATACTCAAAATATGCGTACAGCATCGAATCTTTATGAAAAATTGAATAATTGCTGATGTTGCATTCTTTTATCATTTTAAGAACACCCGGCCATACATCTGCATGATATTTCTTATACTCTTCAAACCTCAGAGGATCAACCCCTATAATCTGTCCGATTCTTTTCATAATTCTGTTTTTTAATCCGTTAATATTTTTTTGATATTCTTATTATCCGTGCCAGTATCAGTAAATCTGTCTGAACTAAATATATGCATAATTATTGATATCATAAAAAACAGGAAATGTAAAACGGGAATAAAATTTCAGATGATCATTGCCGGATGATTCTAAACCTGCTCAAAATTGTTAATTTTGATTATGTATTTTCTTCAATAAAAACATTGATCCGGTATGAAAAATTTTCTGATTGCTGTTTGCTGCCTGCTGATCACTTCAGCATACGGACAGGATCTGTCCACAGGTATTTTCTCGGCTTCCACAGATGTCGGTAATCCGAAAAAAGGAGGCTCCTCTGTTTATAATAGTTCGGATCAGAGCTATACAATCAAAGGATCGGGTTATAATATCTGGTTCGAAAGGGATGAATTTCATTTCCTGCATAATAAAATTAAAGGCGACTTTATTCTTACCGCCAATTTTAAATTCGAAGGAAAGGGTGTTGAACTTCACAGGAAAACAGGATGGATGCTCAGAAGTACAACTGATGACAATTCACCTCATATATCTGCAGTTCTTCACGGAGACGGTCTGACCCTTCTGCAATGGCGCGATTACAAGGGAGCTTCAATGAAAGATCCCGAAGACCAGGTATTTGCCAAAGGTTCGGCCTATGAAGTACTTCAGATCGAACGTGCAGGTAAAATTATATTCATGAGAGCTGCGCATCCCGGAGAACCACTTGAAGATATCGGCTCATATGAAATGCCTAATCTTCCTGATGAAGTTTTTGCAGGACTATTTGTTTGTTCACACAATCCGGATGTTATTGAAGAAGCGACGATCTGGAATGTCAGGATAGACAAACCCGTAGGTGATAATTATAATGCAGGAAAAGAGGGATACCCCGGCAGCAAACTTGAAACTATGAATGTTTTTGACGGAAAAAGAAAAGTGGTTTATGAGAAAGCAGGAAGGTTCGAGGCTCCTAACTGGATGCCGGATGGGACGAAGTTGCTTTTCAATATGGACGGCCTGCTTTATAAAATACCTGTAACAGGCGGGGACCTCGAAAAACTCAACACCGGTTTTGCAGACAGGAACAATAATGACCATGGTATTTCATTTAACGGCAAGCTACTGGCAATCAGCCATCAGAGAGAAGGCATGCCGGGTGGCGGATCAACTGTTTATGTTCTCCCCCTTAAAGGAGGCAAACCGAAAATGGTCACAGAAGATACACCCTCCTACTGGCACGGATGGGCCCCGAATAATAAAGAAGTGATCTACGTGGCTCAGCGAAACAATATTCCGGTATACAATATCTACAGAAACTCAATTAAGGGAGGAAAGGAAGTTGCCCTTACAAATATTAAAGAAGGTCAGCATGTTGACGGATGCGAGTATTCCCCCGATGGTAAATATATTTATTTCAATGGCAATCTGAACGGAAAGATGCAGATATGGAGAATGAAACCCGATGGCTCATCGATGGAACAAATGACTTTTGACGGCTATAATGACTGGTTCCCTCACGTTTCGCCGGATGGAAAATGGATCGCATTCATTTCATTTCCTGCAGATATCGAACCAAATTCACATCCTTCCTACAAACGGGTAATGCTGAGATTAATGCCTGCCGAAGGTGGTGAACCAAAGGTCATTGCATGGCTCTACGGTGGTCAGGGAACAATAAACGTTCCGTCATGGTCTCCCGACAGCAAACAGATCGCTTTTGTCAGTAATTCAGGAAAATAAGAATTTAACCTTAACAATTCATATCCTTTGTGTACCCTTTGTGATCCCGAATAGCTCGGGATCACGAAGTAACACAAAGGTATACAATAAATTAAGTGTATTTATGAATTAAACAGATTAACATTAAATATGAAAAAACTACTCCTTATGATTACCTCAGCAGTAATCCTGTCTTCCTGTGGCTCAGACCCCGATAAACAAATCATTTATCCTGTAACCGAAAAGGGAAATGTCGTCGATACGATCTTCGGTACTCCCGTTCCTGATCCCTATCGCTGGCTTGAAGATGATATGTCGGAAAAAACAGCCCTCTGGGTGAAGGAACAAAATAAATTAACATTCGGGTATCTTGATAAAATACCATACAGAAATGAGATTAAGGATCGCCTTACAAAAATGTGGAATTATGAGAGATATGGAATGCCATTTAAAGAGGGAGACTATACATATTTTGCAAAAAATGACGGCCTTCAGGAACAGTCAGTCTATTATCGCCAGAAGGAAGGCGGGGAACCTGAACTTTTCCTCGATCCAAATAGTTTTTCTGCCGATGGCAGCATCTCACTTGGAGAGATGGGGTTCTCTTCCGACGGAAGTCTTGTTGCATATTCAATCTCTGAAGGAGGCTCCGACTGGAGGAAGATCATAACAATTGATGCTCTTTCAAAAAAGGCTGTTGGTGATACCCTCGACAATATAAAGTTTTCAGGTATAGCCTGGCAGGGAAACGAGGGCTTCTATTACTCAGCCTATGACAAACCGGAAGGGAGTGAATTATCAGCAATGACAGACCATCACAAGTTGTACTACCACAAGCTTGGTACCAGCCAGTCAGACGATAAGGTAGTATTCGGCGCTGATATCAAAAGAAGATATGTTAGCGGATATGTAACTGAAGATCAGCGCTATTTGATTGTATCGGCATCAATATCCACAACAGGTAATGAACTGTACATAAAAGATCTGGCAGCCCGGAACAGTGATT
This sequence comes from uncultured Rikenellaceae bacterium, assembly GCA_964637415.1. Taxonomy (GTDB): domain Bacteria; phylum Bacteroidota; class Bacteroidia; order Bacteroidales; family VadinHA17; genus LD21. Next base: position 30,962 of record CAZWUB010000019.1, on the reverse strand, counting down.
TCAAAGTTGCTGTAAACAATTTTGATAATGATCACTCGGTAATCCACAATGAAGGGTCAAAACTATTTATATTAACAAATCTTAATGCCCCGAATGCAAAGATTGTAACTGCAGATGCTTCAAATCCCGGCACCGGAAACTGGACAGACTTCATTCCTGAGACAGAGAATGTTCTTCAGCCTTCAACAGGAGCAGGATACTTTTTTGCCCTGTACCTTATTGATGCCATTTCGAAAGTGAAGCAATATGACATAAAAGGAACACTTGTACGGGAGATCGAACTTCCCGGTCCAGGAAATGCAGACGGATTCAGCGGGAAGAAGAATGATAAAGAGATTTACTTTTCTTTTACTAATTATACAACACCTGCGGTAATATACAAGATGGATCCTCAATCAGGTGAAAAACAGGTCTACAAGAAACCCCTGATTCTTTTTAATGATGAAGAATATACATCGGAACAGGTTTTCTACAATTCAAAGGACGGAACAAAAGTCCCGATGATAATCACATATAAGAAAACCATGGTGCTTAACGGGAAAAATCCGGCAATGCTTTACGGTTATGGCGGCTTTAATGTAAGTACAACACCGGGATTCAGTGTAACCACAGCGGAATGGCTTGAGCTGGGAGGAGTTTATGCAGTTGCCAACATAAGAGGCGGAGGAGAATATGGCGAAAAGTGGCATATGGAAGGTACCAGGACGAATAAACAAAATGTTTTTGATGATTTCATTTCTGCCGCAGAATATCTTATTGCAAATAAATATACATCAGCCGATTACCTGTCAATAAGAGGAGGATCAAATGGAGGTCTGCTTGTGGGGGCAGTAATGACCCAGAGACCCGACCTGATGAAAGTTGCAATCCCCATGGTCGGTGTCATGGATATGCTCAGGTATCATAAGTTCACTGCAGGCGCGGGCTGGGCATATGATTATGGTACAGCTGATGATGATCCTGAGATGTTCAGGTACCTTTTAGGTTATTCACCTGTTCATAATGTAAAGGAAGGTGTTTCTTATCCGGCTACATTTATAACTACAAGCGATCACGATGACCGTGTTGTTCCGGCACATTCATTCAAATTCGCCGCACAGATGCAGGAAAAACAGGCAGGTAAAAATCCTGTTCTCATCAGAATAGAAACCCTTACAGGACATGGAGCCGGTACCTCAGTAAGCAAATCAATAGAACTCTATGCCGATATGATCAGTTTCACGCTGTGGAACATGGGAATTACAAAAATAAATTAAAACAAATATGACAGGAAAAACAGTACGTTGCGGAATTGCCGGATCGGGCTTCGCTGCAAAATTTCATTATGAAGCCTTACTCAGGGTTTTCAGTGTCAAAGTCGATATTACTGGAGCTTACTCTCCTACAAAGGTAAAGCTGGACCAGTTTACAGAACCCCGGAGTCTGAAATCTTACACCTCTCTTGATGAGCTTATTGACAATTCGGATGTTGTTCATGTCTGCACACCTCCGTCGACACATGAGCCCATCGTCATAGCAGCCCTGGGTAAAAATAAACATGTAGTAGTTGAAAAACCTTTTACAGGTTATTTCGGTGACGGAAGCAAAGATTTTAATGGCGACAGATTCTCAAGGGAAGAAGGTCTTCAGCAGGCTCTTGCATCTGTAAAAAGAATGATTGAAGCAGAAAAGAACAGCACAGGAAAGATAATGTATGCCGAAAACTGGATCTATGCACCTGCAATAATGAAGGAAAGTGACATGATCCGGAAAACAAAGGCACAAATAATCTGGATGCATGGCGAGGAATCTCATTCAGGTTCACATTCCCTTACTTACGGCCAGTGGAAGTTCTCGGGAGGGGGATCCATGTTGGGTAAAGGTTGCCACCCGCTCTCTGCTGCTCTCTATTTTAAACAGGTGGAAGGGATGGCTGTTAACGGTAAACCGATAAGACCTGTTGCCATAACAGCCCGTACTCATGCTGTAACCAGAATGCCGGGATATAAAAATGAAGGACACCTCAGAACATCTTATACTGATATAGAGGATTTCGCACTGATGCATATAGTTTTTGAGGACGGGACATTTGCAGATATCTTTGCAAGTGAGCTGGTACTGGGAGGAGTACATAACTGGATAGAACTGAATACAAACAACCACCGCACAATCTGCAATATAAATCCCAATAATGCAATGCAGACCTACACTCCCGATGAGAAGCATTTTAAGGATGTCTATATTGTTGAAAAGACTGAAACCAAGCAGGGATGGTCATCTGTCTCGCCCGATGAGGGCTGGTTCACTGGTTACCAGCATGAGATGGAAGCATTTTATCGCTCGGCAATTTTCGGCGATCCGATTGAAAGTAACAGCACTCTTGCAGCAGATACAATCGCTACAATCTATGCAGGCTACCTTTCCGCCGAAAGGAAAGGTACCGAAGTGTATATTACTTTAATATAAGAAAAGAAGAAATTACACAGAGGTCCACAGAGGATTCACAGAGTTCCACAGAGGTTATTTCCTCTTATCTCTGTGTATCTCTGTGCATTCTCTGGATTTCCTCTGTGTAATTGCTTTCTTATTAATCAACAACAAACTCTTTTACTGTAATATCTCCATAAACAACATCAAGAGTCGCTTTACCTTTTTCAAATATTACATTTCCGAAGCCGGTGGCTGTTGAAATAAACGATGTAAAATCTCCGATCTGTGAATCAATGAACATCTTTTGTGTCAGCCCATCATATCTGACTCCTGTCAGTCCCTGTAGCATCCCGTAGCTTGACATTGCTCTTGCATACCAGTGACCGCATTCATATTCATTGAACGGATTCCGGAGCCTGCCATCATATCGCATGCGAGCTGCGCGGACTATCCCGAGACCTTTTTCCACTTCGCCCATCATCATAAGATGTGATGCAACCTGATATTCTATTCCTGTCCAGACCTCATCGCTGTAAACAAACGGCAACGACATCTTCCCTCCTTTCGGCCAGCTGCAGAGTAGGAGTCCGCCTTCTTTCCCGAGAGCAAATGATGGTCTTTGAGGATTGGAATGGTCAGTAAGGTCGTTCCTGAAATTATAACTAAATACGGAATTCAAATGGCTTGTTATCTTAACCGGATCAAGTATATCATCCAGTCCGCAGGCCTTTGCTATCCATGCCCCGAGGACTCCGTCAGAAAGGCAGCCGTTACCGTACTGGTATTTCGGACCTTCTCTCTTCAGTAGCTCAAGGGCTTCTTCAGAATATTCTGATGACCAGGAACCTTCTGAGGCTTTTACAGGATCAGGAGAATTCAATCCTTCCCACATAATCTTCTGAATAAAGTATTCTCCGTTAAAAAGATCGCTTTCAGTCTTTTTCCTTCCTTTATCATAAAGATCATGGTACCTGGTTATATCAATTCCGAGCTCTTCGCCCATCTCGCAAAAAGCCGACAATGCTCCGAGATAAAAACTCGTACACATACCGTCGGGCCCCCAGAATTCAATATCATATGTATTGTGATGCGGTTCCTCAAGTGTTCCGGTAGAACGTGGATCCCAGGTCCTGATACAATAATCCATACTCTCAAGAACTTTTGGAAAGATCTTCCTGAGCCATTCAGAATCACCGCTTATATGCCAGTCGCGGTATACTTTCATTATTCCGCCAAGCTGGCCGTCTGAAGCTGAATGAAAGGTAGTGGCCACCGGTCGTATCGGCAAGGCCGACCTGAATGTCTGGTGGCCCTCACTGTCCTGGCTTGGGAAAAACTCCGTCTCCCTTAGCGTACGCTCAAGCTTCGGAAAAAGATGAGGAATGGCCTGTGCATAATTCCATACATGTGTACATGATCCTGCACAGCAACCTGAATTATCGCTGCATCCTTCCCAGTTCCAGAGCCTGCCATCCGGCTGCCGTAAAACTGTCGGTGATTTAAGGATTGTCAGATTTGCAGCTATTGCTTCAATAACTTCAGGAGGCAGTGTGCTTTTATAGAAAGAATTACTGAATAGTTCTGATTTATTGTACAGGTCATTATAATTTGTTTTCCAGTAAGCTGCCACTTCACTAACCGAAGAAAACTTACCCGAATACCAGGGTTTATAAAAAGGATCCTTACAGGAACATGACAGATCATCACGAATATCACCATCCGGTTCTGCAGAATCCTGTCCGTATTTCAGGTTCGAATCCGGAACATACCATGCCATCATCAGCCTTATGGTTTTTGATTCACCCGGACCGAGTTCAAAAGGTACAAACAGTGAAGCACCCGGGGCGTCGGTATCAACCGCGGGTGTATTTCTTGTCTCAGCGTTCAGAATGGTATTCCATGCAATTGTAAGCGGGTCCCACCATCCTCCCCTGAACCAGCAATGATCGACAATTGTTTCCGGTTCACCTGTAAATATTGCAAAAGCTCCTTTACTCCAGGGATTGTCTTTTGTTCCTTCCTCCGAAAGTATAAATCCTCCGGGAACAGACAGTATTCTTGCTTTACCGCCTGATTGTTTCATGAAGTTCCTTGCATTATATGAGAAGAATGCTTCAATCCCCGATTTGCCGGTATTTTTAAAAGTATATTCCAGCGCTCCTGCCGGAAGGCTTGAATTATCTGCATCTGTGGGAATGAAAGGGCTCCATCCTTTTACCGATACTGTAAGAGGCAGGTCATTATCGCTCAGATCAATCATTGCAAAGGGGAATCTTGCAATGAACCGTGCGTTCTCAAACCTGGGTAATCCATAACTTGCACCGGAAGAACCATTACCCGAACCCGGCTGTCCAAAATGCTTCCACTCAGGAACCTGCCCTTCAATGACCTTTGCCCCGTCCTCAAATCCTTTTACCGAAACAGCGGCAAACATACATGGTTCATTGAACATTTCCGGACGGTTCCTTACCGACATATGCGATATGGCACCCGTTCCCTCAAGACAAAACATTCCGGCGCCCATACCTCCAATCGGGAAAGCAATCCTGTTAAGATATTCACCGGTGTAGTTCTCATTGAACCTATGTCCGACATTGTTTACAATCTCCTTCTCCGAGCATGAAACCAAAAGGAAACCCAGACCAACTAAAGTTGTAAGCAGATAAGTCAAATGCCTTTTCATCTTTTTTATATTAAAAAGTCAAATTATATTCCGAAAGTCACAGGCTCCCACACCTCAACACCGTAATGCCGTAACGCCCTAACGCCTTAACCTCCTCACGCCCCTGCGCCTCTGTGCCCCTGCGCCGTTGAGCCTTGCCATCAACTTTCGATAATTAACTTCAGCCTGTCACAGAGATCCTTTAATCCCTCAGGTGTGTCGCCTCCCGGTTGCTCAATTGTTGTCCAGCCGGTATAGCCGATTTCATCGAGCGCTTTCATCACCTCATGCCAGTTAACATCGCCTTCACGGAGCTTGACCTTGAATCCTGCACCCTTGCCCTGAGTATCTGCAATCTTCCTGCTGTACTCCTTGATATGGACCTTTGCGATCCTTTTCCCGAGTATCTTTATCCATTGCTCAGGCCAGCCGTATGCAAGGATATTTCCGCAATCGAAATAGAATCCTACAATTGGTGTATTGAACTGATCAACATAATTTGCAGCTTCCATCGGGCTCAGGAGGAAGTTGTTCCATACATTCTCTATAGCAATTTTTACATTAAGCTTTTCAGCGAGCGGTATTGCTTTTCTGATCTCTTCGGTGGATCTCTTCCAGCATTCATCATAGCCGACAGTGTCGGTCACACGGCCGGGCACCAGGAGAACCGTATCCGCTCCGTAAGCTTTGGCATCCTCGAGTGACAGTTTCAAAGCTTCAACGCCGCTTTCTCTTACAGCCGGATCGGGATCGGACAAAAGATATTTCCAGTGCATTGCACCACAGACACTGGGTACCGGCAGGCCTGTTGCACTCTTAGCTTTGAGAACCTCATTCCTGTCGAGGTGACTCATTGGTTCAATACCATCGAAACCTGCTGCTTTTGCCGACCGGAATTTCTCATCAATAGTTTTTCCCACACCATTGCTCCCCCACATAATCCCCTTTTTTAAACTGCGTGAAGGGGGAAGAACAATTTCCGGAAATCCGGGAACCGTTACGACCGATGCCATGGCTGTGGCCATGATTGTTTTCTTCGTAAACTGACGTCTGTTCATATTTCAATTACGTTAAATTCGGTTCATTACCAATCACCGGTACAGTTTCCGGAATTCCCGGAACAGGTCCGAATTCATATGTTGTTGGTCCGAGACGTAAATCGGAATTTATTAATTCTTCCCAGGTCACATCTTTGCCTGTGTATGCCGATTCACGACCCATAATTGTAACGAGTGTCGACATTACCTGAGCTTCCGCATCATTGACAACATTACCTGTTCTGATTCCATTCACAAGGTTAATATGCTCTTGTACGAAAGGATCTTTTACAGCCCATGTCTGGTCCGGATCTGCCTCCTCAGGTCTTGGATACTTCCATATCTCTTCGCCCTTAAGATTGTAGAGAGTTCCCTTTGCATCTGCAAATCCTTCAGTACCGACAATCTGAACCTTTGTCAGGTTTGAACAGCCCGAGATCTGACGGGCTGCGCAATGGGTATGCATTCCGTTGTCGTAAATATATTCTATGCTGAAAAAGTCGTACTGATCGCCTGTTACTCTTCTCTGACGCCCACCCCAACCTATGGCCTTAACGGGATTTTTACCAAGGTACCAGTTCATTAAATCAACCTGATGGATGAATTGTTCGACAATATGGTCTCCGGACAGCCAGTTGAAATTTCCCCAGTTGCGAAGCATATATTCCATATCAGTCCATTGAGGTTGTCTTTTCCTTACCCATAATGAACCGCCGTTCCTTATCACATGGGCACTTACTATCTCACCGATCTCACCATTCATCACCCTTCTTTTTGTTTCCATATAATCCTTGGATACCCTGTAAATGGTTCCGCTCACCATGCATAAGCCCTTTTGTTTTGCTTTCTCGACAGAAACGAGGACTGATCTGGCGCCAACCGGATCAACAGCACATGGTTTTTCGAGAAAAATATGTTTACCTGCATCTACTGCGGCTTCAATATGTGCAGGTCTGAAATGAGGCGGTGTGCAGAGAAGTACAAGGTCAACTCCCGAATCAATGACCTTCTGGTAGCTGTCAAAGCCTACAAAACATTTGTCATCAGGAACTTCGACGTTTCTTTCCTTTTTGAGCTGGGCTCTGCAGTTATCGATCTTGTCCTGGAATATATCACCCAGGGCAACGATCTGCAGATTGGGGCCGGCATCAAGAAAATTGGTTGCTGCGCCCGTACCTCTTCCGCCGCATCCTATTAATCCGGCTTTAAGCACCTTCCCGTCAGGGGCCTGATTAAGAAGTACCGGCAATTTTTCCTTCGGCTTTCCGCTGCATGATGAAATGATGCCTGCTGCACCAATGGTCCCGATTGTTGCAAGTGTGGCATTTGTAATGAATTTCCTCCGGTCGATACCTTTTTGTATCTCTGATCCTGTTTTTTCCTTGTTTTCCATCTGTTTGTTTTTATATGTTGATTAATTAATTTTTAATAAACTTCCAGTTCTCTCCATCCCGGAACTGCAGGGTACTTTACATGAGGTTCACTCTGGTACCAGTAGCAAACCGATGCGATATCCGATTTTTGTGCAAGATATCGTCCGCCCTGGCGCCATCCCAGATCCTGAATAGTTACTTTCAGGTCCTTGTCGAAGCGGACCGGGTCCATTATATGCCAGCGGTACATCCCGAAGCGCTGCATTACAGCATAATGGCCATCGCCCTTTATTACCTGATGCAATCCTGCATAGGGTGTGCAAAACTCCGTATAATTAACTTCCTCCACTCCTGCTGCATTCTTTTTACGTGTGTCAAAATCATAGGAACCGCAGAAATAATCTTCTGTACCTGTACCACATATTGTCGGGAATTTTGTATCGCCATCGATAAAGAATTTTATTTCGCCTTCACCCCACCATCCGTTATTGAATACACCCCATGCCAGGTATACACCAACATAATGGCCTTTGCCTTTTATTCCGTCAACGATAGTGTAATCGGAAGTAACATTGGGATTGGTCCTGCGGAATTGAGCATGAAAATAGCCGGCATCAGCGGGAACATCAGTAAGTGTATAATCGATCTGATAATAGAGTGTCATCTGGTCGGCGTCACCAAGGTTCTCCATTGTTATTCTGCATTTCTTCCTGAATGGCATTGTCCAGTAACAGTTGAAGGCGCTGCCGGGATTTACACAAACAGCCAGGGAAGAAAGTTGTGAATAGCTTCCCCATCCCATGGCAAAAAAGTCTCCTACCGGACATTCAACTGATGGTTCAGTTTCGTTATCCCAGTAAATACGAAGGATACAATAGCGCCACTTCCCCGCAGGTGTCATCCATATATGCTGAATCGCACCCGGGCCGTCAATTTCAGCTAATGTAAATGTTTCTCCCGGTTTTATTCTGACATAAGGATTTACTTTCCATCCCTGACCAAGGTCGCGGGCAGCATTGAAAGCATTGGCCACATTGGGCTTATCCTTATCGGCCGGATCGGCCATTCCGGCTTTGCCTTTCTCGCCGGTGAAGTTTTCGGGACTGATTGAACGGGATTTGGCATCGGAAAGCCTGTATAGATTCCCCATGTTCATATCGAGCCCGTTAAATTTATTCTGCGTAAATGCAACTAAAGGCAACAGGCAGAAAAATAACAAAACTGTCAGATTCTTCTTCATATTATTTATAGTTAGATTTAGTTTGGTAAATCAATCTAAAAATAATAATTACAGACGAATTGAAGGTAAAATTTCCTGTGAATCTGAAAAAATCCTTTCGCCGGCTGACAATTTACAAAATGATCTTAAAATATCTACGTATTATAATACGTATTAAAAAACGTATTATAATACGTAGATAATTGCAGTACCCTGTCAGAAAATAAATCTTACCGAAAGGGCAACACCGTCCCCAATGAATTTAGAATATCCGAACAGGTTAAACTCCGGTTTCCAGTCGAGGCTCAGGTTTACGGGAACCGCTTCGAAGCTGTATTCAAGTCCCAGTATAAGATCAAGACCCAAAGATGCATAATTTCCTTCGTCGTCGTCCCAGTCAGTGTTTTCGCCATTGTAAAAGCCCAGATGAGCGCCGGCACCGTAGTACCATTTCAGCCTGTCGGCATTTACAAAAGGATTATGAATCTCATATAAGCCTGTAATCTCAAATCCCTTATAACGTGTTGCAACAAGCACTTCAACAGCTCCTTTCTGACTCATGAAATGCTTTACAGTAAGGCCATTGACCAGACCGCCACGGAAACCGATTCCGGTATTATAATCCTGTGCTGCTGCACTGCCGGCAATAAACACAGCAAGGGACAATGCAATAAATAATTTCTTCATGATAATCTGTATTAATTTGACATAATATTAGAACGTTTCGCAGAAAATCTTGTTCAGACCACTGTTGAAATCAGTGTTTTGCCCCGGTGCGTTTCATTACAAGTGTAACTGCCTCCATCACCTTTTCTTCTACATTGCCTGCAAACGGCCCGGGAAATCCGTAATATATCATACTGCTTTCCGGCTCATATCCTCCTTCATCAAGTATTCTTTTCGACGGAATATAACACTGAACCTCTGTACAATAGCCTGCGACAAACAAATTTTCACCGGGGAATTTATTTTTCGCTGCAAGTGCATAATCAATAACAACCTCTCCTGTCAATCCAAGGATAGTAAAGTCCTTATTGAAACGTACTGCCTGTACAGGGTATTTATAGGAAGACATATCCCATCCCTTGTTATAGGCTTCGAGTATCAGCCTGGCTCTCCTCTGCATGTAAATATCAGATCCTGTCATCTCTTTTCTGTATATCTCCGGATCGATGGGCCGGAACTCCAGATCGGTCAGGGTATAGCTCGTGCGGATAGGCGGCCTGACCGGCCTGAGTTCACCGTCCAGGGCTTTTCCGACAGCATTTGCAAGAGTTAATCCGTGTTCTGCCGCAAGCTCTACAGTACCTCTTGGATTGGGATTCTGGTCAGCTCCGCAGCCTGCGATAAACATTGCTATGGCACCCGGATACATCTTTTCGACCTCGGCCTGTGCAAAGCCTGCATAATCGCCATTTATCAGATATGATCTCGATGTAGTGTTATGGCAGGTATAACCAAAAAGAATTGCTTTCGTCTGACCACCCGAATCTGAGGCTTTCAGAACGGGGACTGAATGATCAACAGGGCCGTCTGCATTTATTCCTATCACAACTCCTTTGTCGGTTGACTCGCGTCTGTTAACTGCGAAGCCGGCAGTACCTTTACCAAAGGATAACTGCCCGGGAGACATAGCTTCAAATGCCATATCAACCGCTTTTACAATTGCTTCGGTAAGGTATTCAGCATATTTCATGGCAGCCTGCTGATCGGCCTGATTAAATTCAAAAATAACACTCAGAGCCGGCCAGATAACAGGTGCAGAATGGGTATGAGATGAATTCATCAGGAGCTGTGACCGTTCTATACCATGATTGGCAATTACTCTTCGTGCAACCTCTTCAGATATATCACGTGATAGTCCGAGAATATCGGTTGTCACAATAACGATCCTGTTCTTTTTATCATCCCCGATCACAAGAGCTTTTGCCCAGATATCGTGAAGCACCCCCGTGGAAGGTGTGGTCCGGCTTGCATAACCCGACAACCACATGGGCGTTTCCGGGGTTATTGATCTGCGGGCAACTCCTATCTTTAACTGTGCATTTACTGTTGAAAATAATATAAGGCAGAATATCAGGATCGAAAATCTCTTCATGACTTCAATTTTTTAGAGAATTAAACGCACAATTTACTGAAATTCTCCGACAGATCAGAAGAAATAATCAAGCGGTTTGAAAAGTTCCGCGAAGATCCCGTCCCTTTTCCCTGAAAAATAAACATCGGGATTAAGGCTGGAATTAAATACCAGCTTATCGCCTTCACCCTGAAAGCATTTTACTGTGATATTAAGCAGGTTATTTCCTTCGATAACCATCTGGTAAACCGGAAAAGAACCGGGCTTATACCCATCCTCAAATTCCTGTCCGTCAACAAGGCTCAGGGAACTTAAATAATCAGCTGTTTTTGCTGAATCAGCTTGGTGGTTTGCCGCATACCATAATGAATCTCTTTTTGCCAGAATAAAAGAACTGTCAGAAGGCATCGTGAATATTACTTTTGTTATATCATCCTTATTACATCTCACAAATGACTTATCCCTCCAGTCGTTAAATCCTCCGCTGAAAGAAAACGCCAGGAATCCGTCGACTGCATATATCTCTTTCTCTCCCGCGAGCCTGACGTAAGTTGTTCCTTCAATATTATTACCTCCGTAACCGGCATAGGGATTACCAACCTGCTTATATGAAAATTTACCGATCATAAGCCCGGCAAGTTCCTTACCTTTCTTACTTAAAACACTCACTTTCGTTGCCAGGCTGTCGGTCAGCTCATAATCTTTCCACTTCGATTCACCCACTGCAGCCAGGGTTTGAGGCTTAACGGCCATAATTTCAGATAAAATATTCCCGACTGCTCCCTTCATTGGTGCCGATACAATATCTCCCTGTATTATACTCCACCTGTCATTTTCTTTTCTGAACTCGAATGAATCTCCCGTTCCGGATTTCGGTGTGATAATAATTTTACTTACTGATGATGTATCAATTTCGACCAGATTACCCTTAAGAGTTGATCTCTCGCGGGGCATTTTAACAAGAACTGTCAGCAAAAGAAGTACCACCAGTCCTGCAAGGATCATCAGCAGTCTCTTGTTGTCAAATCTCTTAGTCATAGCTTACCTCCATTCTTTTTATTCGTTTATTGCGGTTGATCTGCAGTCTTATTAATTCATAAATAATTATAAGAAGAATTGGCAATAGGAAATTAAGCCATTTTAGAAATGTTCTCGTGCCGTCAGGCAGTTCCTTTATTGGTCTTGAAGTAACTTCTTTTGTCCTGAGATCGATCAGGCCGGTGTCATCCGAAAGCCAGTCGACGGAATTCACCATAAGACTGACATTATCCTGTGGAAGCTGCTGCCCACGCTGAGGTCCGTTTACCGGAAAGTCTCCGTCCGACACAAGAATTATTTTCGAATCTGCCGTTCCCGATAATTTCCCTTCAAGTATTCCTGCCACAGTGATCCCCGACATTGGGAAATCATTATCAGTCCACTGACGCTGAACATCAAAATAAAGCGGAGCTCTTGCCGTACCGGACTGTGATGAAGAAAATGCAACCGGAGTGAATTTTTTTGTCGTGTCACCGGCAAAAGTTATTGGACTTGCAAACTGAAGGACAACAGATTCCAGTCCCCTTGTAACAGGATTATCGGCAAATTTTGATATTACGGGTAAATAAGGGAAGGAAACCTGGGTGGTCATAACAAAATTGCTCTGCTGTTGCTGGACAGTTACTGCACCGCAGCTTGCATCAATTACAAAATTGTCAGAAATCGTCAATCCCTTATTCATCAGCCAGTCCTCCAGTCCGGTTGTAATTGTCTTACCTGTTGCAGTCTGGAAATCTCCCTCCACACGGTTCAGCGCCATGAAGATATTCCCTCCTCTGGCAAGGAATCTGTCAAGCTGATCAAGGTGAGATGCATTGATAGTATCAGTGGGTCGTACCAGGGCAATAGTCTTGTAATTTCCAGGAATTTCAGTGGTATCTGTCATTTCGAATGTTTCGACACTGTACAGGATACTGAGTTCGTTATAAACCTGAGGCATCTGGCTTAACGGCGGTTCACCATGTCCCTGAATTATTGCAATTGCCGGCTTATTGACAACTGACAGTTTTTTAATTGACGTTGACAATGCATATTCCATTGCTGAGCCGGGCTGAAAGAAAGGAATTACCTCTTTTTCCTCACCTATCGAAACAACTGCTCCGATGTAGGCTTTCTGCTGCTTAACCTGATCTTTCTCCCTTACATTGATCATAACCGGCTGAATACCATTCTTCATTGCCTCCTGTTCAAGCTCCTCTTTTTCATTCGGGTTAACAAATTTGTAAACTACCATTCCCTTTGACCTGTTCCCGTATTCAATAAGCATATCTTTCAGATTGTCAGAAACACTGCTGATATTAGGAGGAAGATCCTTTGAAAAATAGGCTGTAACAGTAACAGGTTTGTCGAGTTCTTTCAGAATATTCTTTGTGGCTTTGCTTAAAGTATATTCCTTCCCCTCGGTAAAATCGAGCCTGAAGCTGTAATTTTCAGATAATACATTTATTATGATCACAATTGCTGTGATCAAAACTATCGTGGAAGTTATTTTTGCTGTCTTCATAACATTAATCTTTAATTTCGGTCACATTGAATGTACTCAACTAACTAAATGCATTCCTCTTTGATAATGAAACCTCTGTGAGGAATAGTCCCATAAATATTATTGACCCGAAGTAAATGATGTCTTTTGAATCGAGGACCCCCCGTGAAAGGCTTTCAAAATGTACCGTAGTGCTTAACGAGTTGATTATCTGTCCCAGAAATCCTGTCATCCCGCCTGCTATTATCTGAAAAATTATATGGAAGAAAAGACCGATGAACAATGCAGAAAGAAAAGCAACTATCTGGTTTGTTGTTATACTGCTTGTAAATATCCCGATGCTGGCATAAGAAGCGCTTATAAGTAGTAATGCCAGATAGCCGCATAAAGTACCTCCGGCATCCAGGTTTCCGATCTTTGATATTGTTATGACATAAGGAAGTGTCAGAGCCAGAGCAATTGCGATCAGTATGATCGTTGCCAGGTATTTACCCAGGATCACCTGTCTGTCGGTGACAGGCTTTGTAAGAAGCATTTCGAGAGTTCCGCTCCTGTTCTCTTCAGCAAATGTTCTCATTGTAAGGGCCGGGATGAAGAAAAAGAGCGTCCAGTAAGCTATTCCGAAAAAGGGCCTTAAGGTGGCCTGGCTGATGAGAAAGATATCAGAACCCGATATCCATGTAAAAAATCCGCTGAAGCCAAGAAAAAGAACTATCATAATTATCGCGATAAGCGAATCGAAATACGAGTTGAGCTCCCGTTTGGCAATTATCCATATTGTCTTCATAATTCAATATCTTTAATTCATTGTGAGTTCCCTGAAAATATCTTCAAGACTGGTCTCAAAAGGAGTCATTTCAGTGAGGACCCAGTTCTTTTCAACACAAAGTCTGAAAATCTCACGTTTCACTTCTTCACTCCTGCAATGAACGTCGAACCTGTTCTTCTGTCTGTCTGCGAAATCGACCATTGTAACAGCGCTGAGTGACTGAAGTCCCTTGTATATCTGATTTATATCCCCGTCTTCAATCCTTACACGAAGGATATCTGAACCCTGTGCCTTCTTCCTGAGGCTTTCGGCAGTACCGTCGGCAACCAGCTTCCCCTTGTTAATTATGAATATCCGGTCGCAGGTTGCTTCCACCTCGGGCAGAATATGAGTGCTCAGGATAACAGTCTTTTCCCGCCCCAGTTCACGGATCAGCTTACGTATTTCGGCAATCTGATTAGGATCAAGCCCGGATGTCGGTTCATCGAGAATAAGGATCTCAGGATCATGGATCATCGCCTGGGCAAGGCCGACACGCTGCCTGTAACCTTTCGACAGTTCAAAGATCTTCTTGTGCTTTTCGCTGTTAAGCCCTGTTATCCTGATCATATCCGCCACCCTGGCCGCCACCTTCGACCTTTCTATTTCATTTATCCTTGCACAAAATTCCAGGTAGTCAATGACCGGCATTTCCTGGTAAAGAGGATTGTTCTCGGGCAGGTAACCGATATGCCGCTTTATTTCAAGGGGATCACTTTTGAGAGATTTACCCCCTATATAAACCTCTCCTTCATCAGCTGAAATAAAATTAGTGATGATCTTCATTGTAGTAGTTTTCCCGGCACCGTTCGGACCCAGGAATCCAAGGATCTCCCCTGTGGCTACTTTCAGGGAAATATTATCTACGGCTTTCTGAACACCGTATCTTTTTGTAAGATTCTCAATCACAATATCCATAAGTGATCCAGTTTAATTAAATCCAAAATTACAAACGGCCGAAATTATTTCAAAACAGGGAAAAATAAAAACCATGGGGAGTTAAAAATTTGTTAAAGGATAAACCACCAGAAAATCAAAGATGATTTTCTCAGAATGAGTAATTAATGCCTTTAAAATATGTTGCCAATTATCCCCCCGCAGATTAATTTGTTGATAAAACGTCGATTTTATTGATTATTGTTCAATAGTATTTGACCAAAATTTTTCCACTTAGCAGCTTAAGCAGTAAATTTGAACTTGTTATTATCATGTATTTTTGGCATAAAATGGAAATAGCACTCAATAATTATACTCTTGAGCAGACGCCTAAGACTCCCCAGATTGATCTCAATCAAATTTCTGGAGAGCTTATCCTTTCGGGAAGGTCCATCCCCGAAAATGCTGCCAAAATATATGAGCCGGTACTAAACTGGGTCAGGGAATATGTCCTGAAAGCAAAACCAATCACAAACCTGAGGCTTAATCTTGAATATTTCAATACCTCATCAATGATGTGGCTTTCGAGAATCCTTGGCGTTCTCAAAAAGATAAATGATCCTGAATATATACTTTATGTTCACCTTTATATGCCTGTCGAGGAATATGATGAGATGAACGATATTGAGGATATCAGAGATGCACTCCTGCCTGTAAGGGATATCCTTCAGGATGCAACACCCTGTGTTGGGATCAAGCTCTATGGGACAGATAAGAGTGAGGTTATCAAAGACGCACTGGTATTTATTTAATAATAAATATTAATGGGAGTTACTGCATTGGCAAACTGGTTATGGTAAACCGGATTTTTCTTATCAACAATTGTAATATCGTTCATCAGGTTTTGCCTGTATGATTTCCCGATCGGAAGGTTTTTAACAGAATAACCAACATTCAGATCAAGTGAGTTCTCATTGATTATGTTGATCATTTTCTTATTAATGATGAATGACCTGTGTATCCTTACAAAGAGATCGGCCGGAAGCTGGTTTTCTATTCCCTTCATTGTATAAAGGATCGTGAACCTTTTATCCGCGGTAACTATTGTAACGTAGTTCTCAAGCGCCTCAATATAAACAATTTCAGGCATTTTAAGCTTCACAAGGGTTGATTCCTTCTTTATGAAGACCTCTTTATCTTCACTGCTGACTGAATATCTCTGTAAAACAGATTTCAGAGATCTGTCGACTGCGCGGCTGAACCTGGAATAATCGACCGGTTTGATAAGATAATCGACTACATTATGATCAAACGCTTTTCTTGCATACTGGCCTGAATTCGCGACAACAATGATACTCGGAGGATTTTTCAGACTGTCAATAAGCTCCAGGCTCTGTATACCTGCCGACTTCAGGTCGATAAATGCAAGGCCTATATTACTCTGCTCCGAAAGCTGGCCGATTGCTGATTCGGAGTCATGGAATTTCCCTACGAGATTGAGGGATGAACATCTCGAAACATATTCTTCAAGTTGTATGCTTCCCGGCTGATCATCAACGATTATGCAATTCATAATTCAAATTAGATTAGTTAACCGGAAGCTAAAATATATCCCCGATAATGAATTTTAGATGAAGTTTTGAAAAAAGGGTAAAAAAAAGCTGTCGGTTACAGTAACCGGCAGCTTAGTATTTTAATACAAGCAGTATAATATCAGAAAAAAAGAATTTTCAGACAGCGATTATTTCAATCCTTTAAGGATTTTCTCCGCTTTCAGCCAGTCGCTCTCCTGGGTTCCCGGAATATTTTTTGCTGTCCTTTCCCTGTAAAGCTCTTCTGCTTTTACACGTATCTCAGATTCCGTCGGGCCTGCGGTTTTTTTGACAACCTTCGTTACCGCTTTTTTCACAGTTGTCGTTTTGCCGGCAGCAGACACTTTCTTAGATTTCTTAGATGTGCTTTCACTTTTAGCTTTCATGATTTCCGATAATTAAAATTTGGTAATAGTTCCCGGGGGCAAATTTATTATTTATAATTCTTATGAATAACATTGTACCTTTAATTTTGTTAACATAATATCAAACATCATTCTGGTAAAAACGCCATTCATGGCGTTTTTATACGGTAATATTATTATTTTGATCGCCATGCATGGCGATTCTGCAATACAAGGCGTTTTTACAAAACCCTTAGCTTAATGTTCCTGAACCACGATTCATCATTATGATTCTGCAAAACAATATGAGCCTTACGTTTATCTGTAAATCCTGGTATTTTGCTGAATTTACTGATCTTATATGCATCTTCAAGCTCCTTTGAACCAAAGTCATATTCCACGACCTTTATCCCGTTAAGCCAGTGCTCTGCATGATTTCCATTAACAATTATCCTGCTGTTGTTGAATTCGCCGACAGGTTTCAGGGAAACATTTTCAGAAGGTATGAGATCATAAAGGGATCCTGAGAACTGGGCCGGCTTCAGCACGCCTTTATAAGCCTTATCACCATCATCAAGAAGCTGGTATTCAAAACCAAGGGCTGAAAACTGAGATCCGTATTTCTGTGACATTTCCTCAGAAACATTGTATTTAAGCCCGCTGTTACCTGCTTTATTAACTTTCCACTCAAAAGTCAGTTCAAAGTTCTCATAAGTATCAACTGTAAGTAAGTCTCCACCTTCAATAGGCCTGCCATCCGGCAGATTCTTTTCATTCCCGGTATCAACCTTTTTTATCATCCCGCCCTCAACGATCCATAGCCCGACCGGAACATGATCCCTGCCCAGTCCCCTCCAGCCGTTCAACGTTTTCCCGTCAAAGAGCAGTTTCCATCCCTCCTTTTTTTCAGCTTTTGTAAGTTTATTGATCTTCGGGGGATTACTACCTGTCTGTCCGGGAATAGAATTCCAGCTGATAAGAGCCGGAAAAATAACAGCTGCAATTAATGCAACGATGATTTTGTTGATTTGGATTTTCATATTATTTTTTTATTTGGTTGAATCGCCATGCATGGCGATTTTGCCTATCTTTTTATCGCCCGTTGAATCGCCATGCATGGCGATTCTGCCCCGTAATATTTTCTTTTATCTTTTGTAATAATAAATAATCTCCCGACCTTTGGTAATATTCATTCCTGATACAAAGATCGTAATTTACAAACTTATCACATTTATATTATGAAAAAACTAACCAGAAGGAAATTTATTGCAACAGCTTCTGCCGGATCAATTGCTGCTGTTGCAACAGGTGCGATCCCGTTTAAGGATATTTCAATTGTGAACAGCAATTCAGGTAAACTGGCCATATTAGGCGGAACGCCTGCAATCACTGCAAAAAGATGGCCCGACTGGCCTTATATTGACGAGAAAGTGATTTCAGAGGTTGTCGAAACAACTAAAAGCGGGATATGGTGCAGAATACAATCGCCGGACAACAAGGTACAACGATTTGAGAATGAATTTGCACGATTGATGGGAATCAAAACAAGTATAGCCACCGGTTCGGGAACCCAGTCGCTGAATACCTGTGTTGAAGCTCTTGGCATCGGTCCGGGTGATGAAGTAATTACTTCTCCCTATACAGATCCCGGAACCATTGCATCAATTCTTGTCAGCCGTGCTCTCCCGGTAATGGCCGACCTTGACCCTGATTCCTTCCAGCTCGATCCTGATGATGTTGAAAGACGTATTACAAAAAGAACAAAAGCGCTGATGCCTGTTCACATGATGGGACAGCCATGTAATATGGAAAGGATCATGGAGATAGCAAAAAAGCACAACCTTAAAGTGATTGAAGACTCAGCCCAGGCACATTTTGCAGAATACCAGGGGAAAAAAGCGGGACTCATTGGTGATGTGGGTTGTTTCAGCTTTCAGACAAGCAAGGTTCTCTGTTGTGGTGAAGGAGGAGGAATAATTAGTAACAATGAGGAGCTTATGGATAAATGTTACACTGTACATAACCACGGTACATCAAAAAGAGGAAGAACAGAAACCATAGGATCGAAATACAGGATGAACGAATTTGAGGCAGCTGTACTGCTGGGTCAGCTGCCCGGAGTATTGGATCGCCATTATATACGTAACAGGAATGCAAAATACCTTACCGAACATCTTAAAGAATGCCCGGGGCTGGTTCCACAGAAACTTTATCCCGGTACCACTGCAGGTTCGTGGTACTTATATCCCTGGTCTTATAAGAAAGATCATTTCAATGGCGCACCCAGGGAAAAATTCCTGAAAGCAATTGCCGCAGAAGGTATATCGCTAAGCCCATATATAAGCAATGGCTTACACAGAGAACCCTGGACTCAGCATATCCAAACCCTTCCGGAATATAAAAAGATGTATGGAGCATCGCGTCTGAAAAAATTCAATTCCGAACTGAATCTGCCTAAATGCGATCAGGTATGTGAAGACATGGTAATGCTTTGGGCATCGGGTCCCTTGCTGGGTACTCTTACCGATATGGATGACCTTGTAAACGCTATAATGAAAATTTACGTTAACAGGGACAAGCTTAATTCGATCTGATAATATTTTTATAACAAATGCCGGTTGTTATCCTCACCTGATGCTTAACAACCGGTTTATTGCATCCATAAGTACCTTCTCTGAGCCGGGCCCTGCAAGAGATGCCTCACCTGTTTCATAGCCTCCCTCTTCGTATGCAGCAGCTGTCCCTATATACCCCATCCCATTGTCGCCATAAGCAGCCATTGCAACAAAAAGGTCCTTCCTCTGTGACTTTGCAGCAAGCTGGTACTCGACAAATAATTCCCCGGGCAGATGAAGAATTTTTGCATTTCCGATTGAAAGACATGACACATCTACTTTCATTCCTGCGCGGCTTCGTTCAATCCAGGCAAGCTTCATGGCGATCGAAGAATTCATGGCCGAATCAGGATTTTCTTTCAACCTTTCTTCAAGTTTTGTAAGATGACTGGCTTCAGGAAGGGCGACAGATTCAAAATCCCATCTCACTGATCCTGCCGTAACCGGCTCACATTTTGTCGATTCCCAGGCTCTTTTCATTCCGTCAGCCAGACGTTCGGCAAGAATAAGACGGTTCTGGTGAGATCCGTCATTATATTTCCCTGCACCCACATTTGCTCCTGCTCCGGTAAAATGAATATGCAGGGCATCAGGAACCTCAAGCTGCCTCAGGAACCTTGCAACACCAGGAAAATCGGGATTTGCAATCCCTGTCCTGTAATAGCTCTGAGGATGTGAGGCATAATAACTAATAACAGCGACAGCCGTTTCATTATTCCAGAAGCTGACAAGAGATACCTCAGGATCAATAAGACCTTCAGGCTGAGCACGCAATACAGAGTCTTTAGTAGCAGTCCACCGGGGTGCCATAAGCTTTCCGTCAGGCCCCATTATCCTTCTGTTTGAGCCTACTCTGTCGACATCAGCCGAACCAAGTCCTATATGTGTGACCGGTTGACTTTCCCCGAGAGAGTTCCTGACTTTCAAGGCAAGCTCAGTAAGTACCTGCCTGTGAAAAGCACCATCAAAACATTGAAGCTTTGCACCGGCATCACTAAGTATTTTTTCGATATCGAAGTCACACCATGGAGCATCATGCTGATGAACAGTATGCACTGAAACCCTGTCCGGAGTTGTACCGGCTGCATTAGCAAGAGAGTTGCGGAATGCATCATATCCCGAATTACAAATTCGTATCCAGTCAACTGCACACAGGACAACAGGTTTCCCTGCTCCTGTCAGTACTATCCCCTTTGCCCTCAGGCCCAGATCCCATGTGTTCCTTGTCGAATCATAGGCAAGCCAGGTGCCGACCGGAGGTGTTACATCAATGTCAAAGGTTGATATCCTCAAACCTTCAGGTATTTCAGGAACAGGATTATCGAATTCAACAACAAAATCAGGGTCAGGCTTTGAAAAATCCTTCCCATACTCTTTCGAACTTCTGTCATTATTACAACCGGCTAATACCTGGGCAACAACAAATATTCCTGATAAAATCCTTTTAGCTATCATAATAAATATCTTATCGGTTTAATTTATAAATGTTCAGAGTTTCCTGTATTCCTTTGTGTCCTTTGTGGTTAAATAACCTAAATACTTAGTATTCTTTTTGCATTCCCCGATCTCAATAACTCCATTACAGTTGCATCAGCTTCTGACGGTCGTAGCGATTCTATCCGTAATAAGCCTGTCAGATAATCGAGTATCGGCGAATGAGTTCCAAATGCAAATTTATCCTTCCCGAATTTTTTTACCTGGTCTGCCATATTGCCAATATTTCTCCCTGAAGTATCAAATACAATATTTGAACCCGAAAAAGTCTCTGCCTCTTCATTCTTAAGAGAAATGCCGTTGGCGATATTAAGAATGAAATATTTCGCATCAGGTACTTCTTTAATTACCGGGATAACATCCTTCAGACCCCATTCGTTTGGCAGATCCATCCATGAACGGCATCTGCTGTCAACCATTCTCAGAGTAAATGCCACTGTCAGTCCGCTATCCCTGGCAATTCTGACAAGTTCAATACAGGAAGGATCTGTCAGTTCATAATCATGGTACAGCGGATACAGGCGGATACCTTTTATTCCGAATTTCGACCTGCAGATATCCAGATCTTCCTTCCACCCTGCATAAGAAGGATTAATAACTGCAAACGGGATAAATCTGTTCCGAAAGCGCCTGTCAGAAATAAGTTCTTCGTGCATTTCTTCATTTGCCGGCTGGGTATTTTTATAAAAAATACCGTTCATATTGCTTACAACCGATATGTCAACCCCGAATTTATCCATCCTGTCGAGTAATGCGGCACATGTATTGCAGTTTGTCTGCATGAATGGCCAGTGACCTATATTCGCACTTATATCAATCAACATTATTTCCCGATTTTCTGAGTATGTTGTTAAAATTATCAAAGAATATCTTCTTCTTCTGATTATCGGTAAGGTTTGATGAAAGAATTACCCCCACACCCTGGTAGTATGAGCTGTCGGTACCGAAGAACATCCTGTCCTCCCCAAGATATTTCAGCACTGCATCAATCATACTGCCTTCGTTATTGCTTCCCGAAGTATCAACATAAATGTTAGGATAATCCTTAATTGCCTTGCATGTGTATTCCCAGTCTCCTCCGCCGCCGGTATGTGCATACTGGAACATGGCTTCCGGATATCTTTTTGCTGCTTCAACAAAATCCTCTGCCGTTGAAGCATTCGGTTGCTGATTGCCATATCTGGGTCTGTGTCCGGCAAATCCGATTGCAGTTACAGCATGCATCAGAATGATCATTTTAAGATCGATCATTTTTTCGATTATCGGATAAAACAGAGGATCATTTATTTTTACCTGGTAATAGACTTTAAGACTTACCATACCCTGACCGACACACCTTTTAATTTCCTCGAGGGATTCTTTCCCATATACCGGATTTACATATACCTGTCCGAGGTACCTGCCAGGGTATCTTTTCATTGCACTGAGTACCTCATCGTTGCATTTCCTGAATGCTGCCGGAGTCGCCGGCGGTACATTTGCCGCATAATCCGGTATAGGCTTTGAAATCACCAGTTTTTCAATATTGAGCCTGTCGGCAATATCTATCTGGGCTTCCACAGTACCGCCCAGACCGACATGTTCATGAGCATCTATTTTTCTGTATTTCATCACCTCCTTCATAATATCAAAACCCGGACCTGATGACATTTCAGCGTCAGAAAAACCCGCGAAATTACTCCCCATCATTATTCCTGCAGATGAATACAGGGTATCACGAAAAAATTTCCTCCTGTTAAGTTGTCTGTTTCTCATAAAAAAATAATTCTTACTTTACAATCCTCTGTTTTCTGTCCAGATAAGGAACAATATAATCAGCGCGGTAAGCGGTACGATTATCAGCCATTCATTTATTTTCAGGAGACCGGGAATCGTAATATTTCCGTAATTTCCTTTCTTCGGGGTTCTACTGTTTATTTTAGGATATAATGCAGCAAACAGACCGGCACCGATCAGGATTCCTGCAACACCTCCTGTCAAGGCATCCAGGTAACCATTCCCGATAGCTCCGGCAAGTGTACCGGGACAGTATCCCAATATTGCAAATCCGGCTCCGAATATTAATCCTCCGGCAATATTCTGACCCAGCGAACCCGATTTGGGATATAGTTGTACCCATCCTGCCGATTTCATAATATATATTCCGATCATGCCTGTAACAACCGCCGACAGCATAATTTTCACAACAGTAAAATCTGTCAGAAGCAGTTGGCCCACAATAACATCGTATTTTGTCACACCACCCTTTTGTAACAGGAATCCGAAGATTATTCCAAATATCAGGCCTGCAATAAGTCTTGATCTTTTACCGGGCTCCTTAAATGTTTTGGTTATTTCTTTTGTCTCCATAGCTAACCTGCCAATTTGTAAATCAGAAATGCAACAATTATTCCTCCGGCAAAAAAGCTCAATGCCGATATCCAGCCCGATACTGCAAGCTGCATCGTCCCGCTTATTCCATGACCGCTGGTACAGCCGTCAGCCCATCTTGCACCAAAGCCAAGCAGAATACCCCCTGCCATTGCCACAATGACCCTTAAAAACGGGGTATTGCCGAATGTTGAGTTCCATAAAGAAGGAACCCATCCGGGATTAAAATCCCCGGATAATATTGCAGAGACAAATGAGCCGATGACTATTCCTGCCATCAACATCATTTGCCAGTCAACAATAAGCTTTACCTTCCGGTAATATTGCTTCTCCTCAACCTTTTTCCCGCGGAATATCCTTTCGATCATTCCACTTGTACGCGAAAATGATGTTGAACAGCTTATTGGTATTCTCAGTATAAGGAAACTGAACCAGCTCAAAACCCCGATGCCTGTGCCCACAACATAGGGAGACCATCTTAATTCTGTAAATATTTCCATGATATCTGATTATTCTGTTGAGTCCCAGTGTTTTTTCTGATCGGTGTATTCACTGAAGAATCTGGAGCCATGAGGATTATCGCATATCTTGCACTGTTTTGTGTATCCTGCCGCACTATATCCCGACATACCACCGGCAACATTAAAAAGGTTTGTAAATCCATTTCTGGAGAGAATACTGGTACCCAGACTTGAACGGTTTCCGGAACTGCATATAAGGATTGTTGGTTTCTCTTTATTAAGTTCCCTGTAACGTGTTCTGAGTTCTCCGACCGGAATATTGATCGCTCCTTTTATATGATTATCCTCATATTCTGTATTGGTTCTGACATCAAGCAGGATAAAATTGGATTTACCTGTGACCATATCATGAAGGTCGGAGGCAGAGATCTGTCTGGTAAAACCGGTCTTATATCCTGCTACAGCCCATGCGGCAATTCCCCCGTCGAGATAACCGACTATCCTGTCGATACCCACACGCAATGCCCACAGCCTTGACTCGAGGGCTTTATTGTAATCTTCAGAAATTATTAAAATATCTTTGTCAACAGGCAACATCCATCCGGTAAATGTCGGGAAATTACCGTTCAGATCGAGGTGCCATGATCCTTGTATATGCTGACTTCCGTAAGAGAGGTAAGAACGTGTATCGAGTATATCAATATCCGATTTTTTAATTCTCTCTTTGAACATTTCAGATGACAATTCTTCCATCTCCGGCAGGTTGCTGATCATTTCAGGGCCTTTCCGGTTAATATCACTACAACGGCTGAAATGATCCGGTGCAGGAGGCATATTCTCTGTCAACGATTTAATGAACTCTGCTTTATCCTTAATCTGAAGTGCGGAATTAAATCTCCTCTCATAACCTAATGTAGTACTCCATTTCGCTCCCATTGCACGTCCGCAAAGCGAACCTGCGCCATGTGCCGGATATATCTCAACGCTGTCAGGCAATTTTAGAAGCTTGTCATGAAGGCTGTGAAACAGCTTTCCTGCCAGTTCTTCGGCAATGTCGGGGAACAGATCCGGCCGGCCTACATCACCGACAAACATAGTGTCTCCCACAAAAGCACATACCGGGAAATCTGCTCTTGTTTTGTCACTAACTATATAGCATATGTGCTCGGGAGTGTGACCGGGTGTTTCAATAACCCTGAAGACCATATTTTCTATTTCAATCGTATCTCCTTCCGAAACAGCGATATGATCAAAGGTGCATCGTGCAGACTCTGAAACATAGATCCTGGCCCCTGTTTTTGATGCAAGATCCATGTGACCTGACACGAAATCTGCATGCAGATGTGTCTGAAGGATATGTGTAATATCGACGCCCAGTGCACGGGCCTCATGGATATACATATCAATATCTCTTTGAGGATCGATTACTGCACAGAATTTCTGTCCTGCAATTATGTAGGAACTATGGGCAATCTTGTTAAGAAAGAAATGTTTTAATCTCATATGTTATTTTTAAAAATTATTAAAATTGTTTAACCCTCATAGATTTAAATATAAAATAGGTAAAACATCAGGACCACGACGAACAGAAAGATAAGAGTCATTCCGCCTCCTGCCCTGAAATAATCAGAATTCCTGTATCCTCCCGATGTCATCAGGAAAGCATTAACCTGATGAGTAGGCAGAACAAATGAATTGGCAGCACATACTGCAGCCATCAATGCAAGGGGCCGGGGGTCAAAACCACCGATTTCACCAAGGCTTATAACCAGCGGTGCAAGAACTACTATTGATCCGACATTTGTCATGAAAAGAGAAAACAATGTAGATAAAGCCGCCACAGCCAGCAGTAAAATGATTACATGCTTTCCGGATACCAAATTCAGAACATTTTGTGCAATGAGCGTTGCGGCACCGGTTTTCTGCATCGCGATACCCAACGGGATCAGACCTGCAAGCAGAAAAACCACCTTCCATTCAATTGACTGGTAAGCTTCACCTGGCTTAAGGACACGTGTCAGTACCATTCCCACAGCTCCAGTTAAAAATGCTATGGATATTGGAAATCCTGAAAATGCCAATGCTATTGCCGACAGGAAACAGATCAGTGCAATAACTGTTTTGGATTCTTTGTTACCATCGGAAATAAAATGTGTTGCCACAACAAAATCAAGACCCGACTTCATGTCGTTAATTTTATCCCACAAACCATAAACTATAAGTGTATCCCCGGAAACAATTTCGTGATCTGAGAAATTACCACGTATTTCCTCACCCTTGCTGAAGAGCATAACAGGCTCTACTTCATAACGTTTTCGCAGCGAATATTTTCTTATTGTCTGTCCGGCAAGCTCCGACCTGGCTGGAATTATAATTTCGGCAAATCCCGCTTTTCCCGGATCGTGCAAATTATAAAACCGACCCTCCTGCTCCATCCTGATAAGCCCATAATCCTGAGCAAATCTATTTATTTCACCATCGTCACCAAGTATGACCATTTCCTGATCCGGCTCAAATTTAGTTTCCCGCCAGGGCGCATAATACACCTCCCTGCCCCTTGAAATTCCCAGAATATTTACACGGTATAAATCCCATAATTTCAATTCCTCAGCACATTTACCAGTCAGCGGACTTCCGGATGGAATTTTATAATTTTTTATATTATGTGGAAGATTGAGAGTTTTTATCATTTTCTCCTGGTCACTCATACTGTCCAGACCCTTTGTTTCCGGAAGAACAAATTTACCGAGTGTAAGAAAATAAACAATACCTGCCGCTAACAGAGTAATACCCGCAGGAGTGACACTGAAGAGATTGTAAGGCTCAAGTGATGCAGTTCTCAGAAGATCATTTATAAGAATCAGCGGTCCCGAACCCACCATACTTATTGTTCCGCCAAGTATTGCTGCAAAACCCATAGGCATTATAAGTGCAGATGCTGAAATTTTTGTGCGCCGTGAGATGTTAAGGATCCCCGGAAGAAATAATGCTGCTGCACCTATATTCTGGATAAATCCTGATAATATACCTACTGACAACGAAATGAATCCGGTCAGTTTTGATCTGCTGGTTCCGGCTTTCTTCATCACATAATGCGAAAACCTGTCCATGAAGCCAGTTCTTGCAATACCCCTTCCCATGATCATGACAGACATCATGGCAATTACGGCATTGCTTGAAAATCCGGAGAGGGCTTCAGCCGGAGTAAGCAATCCTGTCCATGCCAGCGACAGCATGCACAGCATTGCCACCAGATCGATCCGTACAAGCTCGAAGGTAAGCATCAGAACAGTTAATGCCAGTACTATGAGAACCAGGATGACCTCACTTTCCATAAGAAAACCGGTGTTGAAAGATCATATTTAGTATATTACAAGCCGGAGCCTATTCCCTTATAACAGTATTTACCGGATTCACCGGTTAAGTAAGCACTCCTGTCAGAGTCTCCTTTTCAGGTTAATCCCCTCTGATCAGCCTGTATCTCAAACCAAGGGATACACAGTGGATGATCGGGATACTTTCTGAAGTGACTATCATCGGACAATATTCGCCTGAAATAAATAAATCGGGAAGTTTGGTAAACGGATTAAACCTTATGCCCAGCGGTATATTAATGCTCAACCATTTATCATTCTCCGAAAGCAAATTTATTCCCACCCCCCCGCCGGCGTAAAGAATTGCATTCGTCGCTGAAAATACAGAGGTGATCAGATATGCCTGAGTTATCCCCTGGTCAGAATATGACCAGCCGGCCTGGTTATACGATTTTGTATTTACCCTGAATTCACCCCATAATTTGTTAAGAGGATCTGTTGAAAGTGAAATTGTATTTCCATCGGTGTTATAACCGATAGCCAGCTGGCTGGCTGCTGATAATGTCAGGGCGAAAAGAAAAATTAAAATCAGAATTGAATTTTTTTTCATTGAAAGTTTATTATTGGTTAAGTATGAAAACACCGTTATTATATGTACCCACCCAGATATTGTTATTCCCATCCACCTCGATAGCAGTAATAAAGTCATCCGGGAAAAGGTCTTCAGGTGAATTTATCCACTGCTTTCCTGTAAAAACACGCAGGTATGCCGATTCCCGTTCCACACCGGCCAGCCAGCAGTAGTCTCTTTTATCAGCTTTTATGCTGCTGAAAAAGCTTATCCGGGGAAAATCCTCAGGTGTTATACGCTCCCATCCTTTGTCCTGTGACCGGTATACTTTGTTTGAAGCCATTGTTGAGGATAATGAAAAATCCTCTACAAGGTAAATAAGTCCTGAAGGGCTGACAGTGAATGAAAATACCCAGTAAAAGGTGCCTTCTTCATTACCCAGACATTCCCATGATCCGTTTGCGATCCTGTAAATATTTGTACGTCCTACAGTACCGGTGGTGGCAATATAAACTGCCCCATCAGCATCTATCTCTATATCTTCAATAATATTCTGATTCAATGGTGAATTCTCTGGTGTCAGGAATTCAAATTTCTCTCCGTCAAATATACCAAGTCCCCCCATTCTGAAGGCACAGCTTGTAAACCAGACATCACCGTCGGGAGAGATCTCAACATGCCTTACATAATCCCTTGGCAGACCGGCATTGGCGTTATTGTACCATGTGAACTTCTTTCCTGCAAGATGACCCAGTCCTCCACCGGAAGTCCCGATCCATACTGATTTATCAGACGCAATTGCAAGACTGTATATATCATACTCAAGAGTATAGATATCCTGATCGCTGCCATCAAGCAGATAAAGTTCCTTCCCCGCTCCTATTGCGACGAATCTTTCCCCATAAATATCAATGCAGTTTATATGTTTCCCGTTAAGAAGGTGGTTTGAAACCTCAAAACTGATGCTGGAATCGAAATTATTGATCAGATCATCTTTCTGGCATGAACCTGTCAGAAATAGAAACAGTATCAGAAAAAAGACATTTTTGCGCATAATATTTTATAAACTTCTTATTTCCCCTGAGGATTAGGTATTATACATAGGAATTCGAAATCCTCATTGAATGGATTCCTGAACTGATGCATTTCATCCGGAACTACATAAAGGCTGTGACCGGCCTTTACTTCAAATTCATTTCCATCCTTATCAACAGCTATACCTTTATTCCTTTCAATTTTGATAAGATGCTCATAATTATGCTTATGATAAGGAGTATTACCCCCGGGGGCGACAATAAAATGCCTGAGGATAATATTCTCAGAACCATCGCGGGGTCCGACAAGGATTTTCATTCTGACATCCTTTGCTCCTTCCATATTCACTTCACCGGCGAAGATCTCTTCATTCACGTTGATTTTCATGCTTTAATTTTTTCCACAAATTACATAAAAAGAAAAAATAATTGACAATTTTCAATAATTATTTGAAAATTTCAGATTCAGTATCCCGGGGCATTGTTTAAGGCTTTGACCAGGATTTAAAAAAAATCAGTCTCCCGGAACTGAAAAAATTACTAATATTGAAGGCACAATTTCGATGAAGATATAATATAAGGAAGGGAAGAAAATGGGAAGGAGCGACCAGATCGGGTTTGATAATGATAAATATCTTGAGGAACAAACATCTGCAATTCTTGGAAGAGTTAATCGCTTTAACCATAAGCTCTACCTCGAATTCGGAGGGAAGATCCTTTATGATTATCACGCTGCAAGAGTGCTTCCGGGCTTTGATCCCAATGTAAAAATGCGCCTGCTACAGATGCTCAAAGATAAAATCGATGTCATTCTCTGCATTCACGCCGGTGCTATTGAGAGGAAAAAAGTAAGAGCCGATTTCGGGATAACCTACGATGTTGATGCTTTAAAAACTATTGATGATTTCAGGGAATGGGGAATTGACATCACAGCGGTTGTAATTACCCGCTATCAGAACCAGCAACAGGCAAAAGCCTTCAGGAACAAGCTTCAGCTTAGGGGAGTAAAGGTTTATCTGCATTATCCGACCAAGGGGTATCCCACTGATGTAGATCTGATAGTCAGCGATGAGGGATACGGTGCAAATGAATATATTAAAACAACCAATCCGATCGTAGTTGTTACCGGTCCGGGACCGGGCAGCGGGAAACTTGCCACCTGCCTGTGCAACCTATACCATGAACATAAAAACGGAGTTAAAGCCGGGTATGCAAAATTTGAAACATTTCCGATATGGGATCTTGAAGTTGATCATCCTGTCAATCTGGCCTATGAAGCTGCTACAGTTGATCTGGAGGACAGAGTTCTCATAGATGATTATCATTTAAAAGCATATAATATTAAAAGTGCAAATTACAACCGTGATTTAGAGGCATTCCATTTACTGAAACGGATTTTTGAGAAGATAACAGGAGGCGAATCGATGTATCAGTCTCCCACTGATATGGGAGTGAACCGTGCCAGCGCCGGAATAGTAAATGACAGCATAATCAGAAAAGCATCATACCAGGAGATAATAAGGAGATACCTGAGATGTTCTGTGGAATATGCACTGGGTCTGCAGGATAACGAAACCCTAGCCAGAATTGACCAAATAATGAAAAAGATAGGGGCCAAAGTCGAGGACAGGAAAGTGGTATTGCCGGCCCGAAGAGCAGCCATTGAAGCTCAGAAGTGCGGAAAGGGAAATAATGGTATGTATTGCGGCGCCGCAATGGAACTTGACGACGGGACAATTATAACCGGGAAAAACTCACCCCTCATGCATGCATCATCAAGCCTGGTACTGAATGCCGCAAAACACCTGGCAGGATTACCCGATAAGATGTACCTTCTTCCTGAAAATATAATTGATTCGGTTACACATCTTAAGAAGGACATTCTGCACGGGAAAATGGTAAGCCTCGATGTTGACGAGACACTTATTGTGCTGGGAATAAGCGCACTGTCAAATCCTGCAGCAAAAATGGCCCTTGAAAATCTGAAATACCTCAGGGATTGTGAAGTTCATCTGACACATATCCCAACCCCCGGAGATGAAGCAGGATGGCGGAAATTAAGAGTCAACCTGACATGTGATCCGGAATATTCAAGCAAAAGTCTGTTTATTAACGGTTAATAAGGGTTTCAGGGTTTCAGGGTTTCAGGGTTTCAGGGTTTCAGGGTTTCAGGGTTTCAGGGTTT
>CAZWUB010000018.1:25319-36875 GCA_964637415.1 uncultured Rikenellaceae bacterium | reverse complement strand
TTGTTTTTATTCTGTTCATTTTCTTTATTCATATAGCAATTAATCAATGTTTTTCAGAGTAGTTTTCACGGACTCAGTAATTCCTTCACTGTAAATGCTGTTAAGAGACCGGATATATGCTTCGGTAAAAGATTTTGAGCTGATAAGGTCACCAAAAATGGATTCTATCTTTAAGAATGCCAGTTTATCCCGATGGGAGAGAAGCGCTTTCTCATGCAGTATTTCTCGCATATCATCTTCGATATCATAATGTTTACCGGACTCGTCAATCCCCTCAGCATATCTGCACCAGGCCGCAATTATAAAGGATGAAATTCCGACCGGTCCTCCGGCTTTTATCTGATCACGGATAGTAGGAAGGAGAAACTTGGGAATTTTTGCAGAGCTCTGGAGGCAGATACGTGCCACCTGATCTTTTATATTCTGGTTGCCAAACCTTTCAATCAGACTGGCTTTATATTTATTCAGATCGATCCCGGGCACGTCATCAAGGACAGGTGTCACTTCCTTATCCATAAATTTTCTAAGAAGGGTTGCATAAAGGTTGTCCTGTACAGTTTCATGAATATATTTATATCCGTGAAGCGCTCCTGTGAATCCAAGTAATGAATGTCCTGCATTCAGCAGCCGGATCTTCATTTTTTCATAAGGTGCGACATCTTTTACAAACTGAACACCTGCAGATTCCCATTCAGGTCTTCCGTTTGAATATTTATCCTCGGTGACCCATTGAATGTAAGGTTCACAGATCACAGGCCAGTCATCCTCAATACCATATACTGATTTCAAATTATCAATATCAGTCGCCCTGGTGATTGGTGTTATTCTGTCAACCATGCTGTTTGGAAACGTAACATGCTCAATAATCCAACCGGTAAGCTCAGGTTCAGCTTCTTTTACATAGGCCAGGAGCATCTTTTTCAATAGATCTCCGTTTTTCTGAATATTGTCGCACGATTGAATTGTAAGGCCTTCTTTTCCTGTAGCCTTCCGGCGTTTTAGTCCGCCTGTTAAAAACCCGAAAATCGTCCGTGGATCATCAGGATGGGATAGGTCCCATTGGATTGATTGCTCATTTATCCGGAAATCACCTGTATTTGAATCGAAATTATAACCTCCTTCAGTAATTGTGATGGTAATCAGTCTGATAGCGGGATTTGCTATTTTCTCTGTTACGGCACCAGGATTTTCAGGCGCAAAAAGGTACTCAACAATTGAACCTATTATCCTTGCTTTCAGACTTCCATCATGTTCCGCAGTGATTAATGTATATAAACCATCCTGCTCTTTCAGGGTATTGATTATTTTTTTATCAGAATGAAGAAGTCCGACATCACAGATAC
This sequence comes from uncultured Rikenellaceae bacterium, assembly GCA_964637415.1. Lineage (GTDB taxonomy): Bacteria > Bacteroidota > Bacteroidia > Bacteroidales > VadinHA17 > LD21. The sequence continues at coordinate 35,532 of CAZWUB010000018.1, read as the reverse complement.
CCCATCCTTTCATTCCATCCTGCTGAAGTATTTTGTCAGTGTAAAATGCCTGGTGAGCCCTGTGAAATGCGCCGGGGCCGAAATGAATAATGCCGGTTTCTATTTCTGATCTGTCATAAACGGGAACAATAACCTCCGGGGGAAGGTGGTTAAGTATAGCAGAATTTAACTTTATAATTTTCTTCATCACCATCCTGAATTCAGTTACCCTTTATCCGGAACCTCTGGAGCATAACAGCAACAATTATTATGAGTCCTTTGATTATCTGCTGGCTGTAAGCCGGAATATTAATCAGGTTCATTATATTTCCTATCATCCCAAGTATAAGCACACCAAGCAGGGTATTTACAGCAGATCCTTTTCCACCGCTTAAACTTGCTCCGCCTATCACAACAGTTGCAATGACATCAAGTTCCATACCGGCTCCCATGACCGGTGAGCCGACTGAGGTTCTGGCAGTTGTGATGATTCCGGCAATTGCGGAAAGACCTCCGCAGATGACATATACACTTAGTTTATAAGCAGCTACTTTCATTCCTGAAAGCCTGACGGCCTCCTCATTGCTTCCAATTGCTATTATGATCCTTCCGAAGACATTATATTTCAGCAGAACGGCCGTAAGAATAAATATCAGGATCATAATATAAGCGGGGTTCGGAAATCCCAGGAAGCTTCCGCTGCCAAAGTCTGTCAGCGCCGATGCATTATCACTGATAATTACCGGAGCGCCCTTTGAGAAAATAAATCCCGATCCTCTTACTATTGACATCAGTGCAAGCGTTGCAATAAATGGTGCCATTTTATGCACTGAAACAAGGTAACCTGAAACAGCTCCTGTAAGGATGCCACATGCAAGTGAAATCAATATTGCAACGGGAAGGCTCATTGTACGGGTGAAAATTGCACAGAGAACACCTGTCATTGCCACTATTGAACCTACAGAAAGATCTATTCCTCCGGTCAGGATAACAAGAAGCATTCCCATACTTATAATACCTACAGGTGTCACCTGTCTTATCAGGTTGAATAAGTTCGCGGAAGTAAAAAATACATCAGATACAATTGCAGAAATTACAAGCATAACAATGAAAATTATTACTGTGTTATGCTTTGCAAGGAATTGCAGCACTCTTTCAAAACTGATTTTTCTGTTTATTTTAATCATTTTCTTAATGGATCAATCAAGGATGGACAACCGGAGAATCTCCTCTTCTGAAAACTCTTTTCTTGTCAATACACTTTTTATCTTACCTTTTCTCATCACGAGTATCCGGTCGCAGATACCAGTCAATTCCTGAGTTTCCGAGGATATTACAATTAGCGCCACTCCTTTTTTTGCAAGTTCACATATCAGATCATAAATCTCGACCTTTGACCCGACATCGATCCCTCTTGTGGGTTCATCAATTATAAGCACCCTGCAATTGCGGTTCAGCCATTTTGCAAGCACAACTTTTTGCTGATTGCCTCCGCTGAGTTTAACAGTTTCCTGATCTTCATCTTCAGCTTTTATTGAGAGCTTTCTGATCAGTTCAACTGTATTTTTCCTCTCCTTTTTTGTTTTAATGAATCCAAAAACGTATGAAATACTTTCATAGTTTGTCAGGCTGATATTCTCACTTATTGTTAATGGAAGAATAACTCCGTGTTGTTTTCTGTCTTCCGGAACCATCCCTATTCCCGCCCGAACTGAGTTGCACGGCGACCTGTGCCGGAGTTCCTTTCCGGACAGGAAAATCCTTCCTGTTTTAATCTTATCAGCTGCAAAAACCGCTCTTGCCAGCTCGCTCCTGCCACTTCCGACAAGACCTGCAATTCCTAGTATTTCTCCTTCTTTTAGATTAAATGAAACTCCATTGACCTTTTCTCCATCTGAAATATTTTCAATGCTTAAAATCTCTTTACCTGAAAAAGTGTCGTGAGACGGGTACATCGTGTCAAGTGATCTGCCAAGCATCATTTTAATTACTGATTTCTTATCTGTCTCATTTGCAGGTAAGCTTCCCGCTGTAGAACCGTCTTTCAGAACAGTGATCCTGTCCGCTATCTGAAATATCTCATCGATGTGATGTGATATATAGATGACTGCAACACCATCTTTCTTAAGCTTTGTAAGTGTGTCAAAAAGTTTCTGAACTTCTCTGGTACCCAGCACCGCAGACGGTTCATCAAGGATCAGTATCCTTACCTTCTCCGATAATGCTTTAGCTATTTCAACAACCTGCTGCTGTGCAATACTGAGATCGCAGACCCGGAGAGAAGGATTGATACTGAATCCTATACTGTTGATCAATTCCTCCGCTATAATTTTCATTTTTTTCCATCTCACCCAGAAGTCCGTCCCAAACTGATTAAGGAATATATTCTCTGCAACTGATAATTCAGGTACCAGTGAAAATTCCTGGTAAATTATACCTATGCCCAATTTCTTGCTGTCCTGGGTATTCCGGATCAGGGCTTGAGACCCGTCGATGAAAATCTGGCCACTGTCTTTTGTATGAGCTCCTGACAGTATTTTTACAAGGGTTGATTTTCCTGCGCCGTTTTCTCCGGCAAGGGCGTGGATTTCGCCCGGGAGAACTTTGAAAGTCACATCCTTCAGGGCAGTAATTCCACCGAATTTTTTGGAGATATTTCTTAATTCAACCCTGTACACTGTCAAGTTATTAAAAATCAGAAAATTGCATCAGGGTCGAAGTATCTGTCTACGTTATCTTTTGTAATCAGGACCGCTGGAGTGTAGATAATCTTATCTATCTGCTTTTCTCCGTTCAGGTACCTGATTACGGCATCAACAACAAGCCTTGCAAGTTCATCCGGACTGTTAAGAGCCGTTGCACCGAATTTTCCCTGCTTTATAAGTTCATAAGCTTCCTTTTGACCGTCGAATCCTGCAATTGTGATATCTGCTGATTTGCCGGCTTCATCAATGGCTTTCATTGCACCCATAGCCATTGCATCATTCTCAGCCACAAGCAGGTTAATGTCAGGATATGCCACAAGTATGTCCTCCATAGCTTTCAGACCACCGTTATTGGTCCAGTTACCCCAGCCCTGTGAAACGATTGTGAGATCAACGTTTCCCTGGGTCATTAATTGAGTTTCAGAGAATCCGCGGATAAATCCAAGACGTTTTTCTCTTCCGACAGGATTGCCCTGGCTGCCGCTGATTAGAGCAACTTTGATTTTTGTTCTGCCCATTTTCTTTACGATCCATTCTCCGATCAGTTCACCGTTACCTTCATTATTTGCCTGAACTGAGGTTACGTAGTCTGCTTCCGGATCAATAGCGCTGTCAACGATAAATACCGGGACACCTGATTTTACTGCAGCGTTTACGGCAGGGACCATTGCCTTATGGTCAAGCGGATTGAGGATCAGAATATTTACTCCTGCAGCAATCAGATCTTCAATAGAAGTAATCTGTTTGATTATATCATCCTGGCCATCGGCAGAAAAATATTTCATGCCGGAACTTTCAGTATATTTTTTGATCGATTTTGTCAGTACGACATAAAACGGGGCATTAAGTGACGGAGAGCTGTAACCAACCTTAATATCCGACAGATCTCTTATTGATTTTGTTATTGAAGTATCGTTTTTAACTTTCTCTGTTGTTGTAACTTTCCCACCACCGGTATTACAGGAAGAGATCGATATGTGGATTATGCTAAGGAAGATGATGACAGGTTTTGTAGATAGGAAGCTTTTCATTTCAATGTATTAATCTGTTTAATTCATAAATGTTCATAACTTACTTTATTCCTTCGTGTCCTTCGTGTGAACTTCGTGCTCTTTGTGGTTAAACAGAAAATTTTATTTAACCACAAAGGATACATCCCGAGCTATTCGGGATCACAAAGGGTACACAAAGGTTATTAATTATTAAAGTTAAAGATCGATCATTACCTTCATACTTTTTTCTCCGTTTTCAAGTATGAATTTATAAGCTTCCTGATATTTGTCAAAAGGGAAGTTGGCAGAAACAAGCGGTTCTGTTATTATTTTACCTGAAGATATCATTTCCACGGCATTTTCATAATCTTCATGCCGGTACATCAGGGAGCCAAGGACATTCAGTTCGTGTTCTCCGAGGTAAAACATATTGACAACAGGATTCCTGCTATATACACCAAGAATTACAATATCTCCTCCTTTTTCAATATTTTTCATCAGTGCATCAAGAGATGAATCGACACCTGCAGCTTCAAATCCTGCCTGAAAACCTTCGTCACCAAAAAACGATTTAACACCAGCCTCAAGGGAACTGTTCTTTACATTCAATCCGTATTCTGTTCCGCACCTGGCTGCAATATTCAGACGGTAATCACTTATATCAGTAATGAGCACTTTGGCAGCTCCTCTTGCTTTGGCGAACTGGGCCACCAGGTTACCGATAGTTCCTGCTCCCGAAACGACAACATTTTTACCTTTCAGGTTCATGATCCGGTTGGTGGCGTGGGCTCCAACCGCTGATGGTTCAATCATGGCTCCCTGTTCGAATGACATACTTTCAGGGAAAGAGATTACCCTGTCTTCCGGAACAACAAATAGTTCCTGTGCAACTCCCGGAGCCTGGAAACCCTGTACCTTCAGATTCTGACAAACATTATACTGTCCTTTTTTACAGGGATTGCATTCTCCGCATACGATCTGGGGCCTGGCAGTGACCCTCATGCCTGGTCTTATTCTGATGACTTCATCACCAACAGCTTCAACAGTCGCTGAAAATTCGTGTCCCTGAACAACAGGATATGGAGTTGCAGGATGGTGACCTTTATATACATGGACATCAGATCCGCAGATGCCGATTTTTTTAATTCTCAGAAGTACGTCTTTTTCTGATATCTGTCCTGGTTCGGGAATATCCCGGTACTCAATTATACCGGGTGAAGTCATTATTGCTTGTTTCATTATGATCTTTTATAAAAATGATAATAATCTGACGTGATATAAAGATCAAAATAAAACATTTAATTCATGATTTTTATGTGGGAATTTTTATTAATAACAAACCTGCCTCCTGTTGAAGAGAGGCAGGTTGTGTTGCAGGGATAATTTGAATGATTAATATCCCGGATTCTGTGGAAATTCTTTTGTCAGATTGGTATCGATAACGTCCTGCGGTATCGGGAAAATTGTATCACGTAGCGTTATCTTTTCTCCGCCGAAGAAGTTATGAGCTTTTGTTCTCTCATACCATTTACGAGTCCTGAGCAATGTCATCCTGCGCTCCTCTTCAATGAACAGCTCGCGGGAGCGTTCATCGAGAATATAATCAATTGTGATTGTATTCGGATCGGTAACCAGAGTTGCATTTGACCTCCCCCTGATTACATTTACATCTGCCATTGCCTCATTCAGGTGACCAAGTTTCATTTGTGCTTCAGCTCTGAGCAGATAGGTATCAGCCAGTCTGATATAGATCTGATCAGTCCACGCGAAGTCTGCCTGCACATCTATTGTGCTGGTTCCTTCTCCTTTTCTTGAATAAGGCCAGTCATTGACTTTAAATCTTGTAGCTGTAATTTCCTGATCCCATTTGAGCCAGATAGTGTCTCCGTAGTTATAGCCGGCTGGCAGCTTATCAGCGGGTAATGGTTTTACACCCTCGTATCCTCTGTTATTTTCTTCTTGAGTCTGAAGCCTGAAGGATGTACGCATTATATAATTCTGGGCCCTGTCATCTTTTTTCTCATAGCTGTCGAACCACCATTTTGTCGCGGTAAAATATGATTTACCCCTGCCGCCTCTTTCAAAAGTATACTGGAATGGAGCAACTTCTTTACCATCAGTTCCCTTAACCTTCCAGCTATTGTAGGTACCTACCGTGGAGCGTGAAAGTTGATGACCCTGCTCGTCAATACTGTTATACAGCTCGAACTGGAATACCCAGAGCGCTTCCTTGTTGCCCTGCTCCCTGTTCTGGTTTCCTTCCTTGAACATATCACCGAAAGCGCTTCCTGTCGGATCAGCCAGTTGCGTGCCATATCTGGCAGTTGTAAGCACATAGGCTGGATTGTTAATTACCTGGTTGCACCAGTACAGGGCACTATCGGGTTTATTTACTGTAAGATACATTTCAGCAAGAAGGGTCTGAACAGCGCCTTTTGTGATCCTGCCCTGCAACGAAGCTTCCGTTGGAATATACTGTTGGGCAAATTTGTAATCACGTATAATAGCTTTTCTGACATCAGCGACAGGAGTACGTTCCCAGTCTGTCTTTATTCCCTGAGGCATCTCGAGTACAAGCGGTACATCTCCCCATGAATAGGCGAGCCGCCTGTATGCCCATCCCCTTATGGCACGGGCTTCCGCAACAACTCTGAGCTTATTGTTCTCAGGTGTATCCGGACCGCCTCTCCAGTCGATATCCTGATCTGCATAGTAGATTATTGTATTGGAAGCATTAACTATCTCGTACAACCATTGCCAGGTTTCCAGCAGGTCGTCGTCTGAAGGATTGTTGGATGTGGTCCACATCCAGAAGATATCGCTTCGTCTGGCATTGCTGGTCATGTTATCGACTCCGTTAAGCGCGTTTTCAAGTTTTTCCGATTGCCACCTGGCATATCTTGCCAGGAAGTAAAGTCCATTCATTGCTGCTTCAAATCCATTATAGTTCTTGAGAATAGTCGGACCTGACAGAATGTTGGGTGGATTTTCCTCAAGGACATCTTTGGAACAGCCTGCCAGTAAAGTGATCACCAGCATAATTCTGATAGTATAGTTCAATATTTTCATTGTGTTTAATTTTACTGTTATCACATTCTAAAATCCGAAGTTCAGGCCGAAAACAAACTCTTTCTGCATCGGAATATTCCTCTGTGCGGCCTGATCCACCAACTCAGGATCCAATCCGCTCCAATTCGTAAAAGTAAGCAGATTACGTCCGGATACATACACTTTCACATTGCTCAGGCCTATCCTGCTGATAGCGTTCTGAGGGAGATTATATGCAAGGGAAACGTCCTTCAACCTTATGAAATCCGTTTTTTCATAAAGAGTTGCACCGTGTCCTGCCATCTCATTGGCCATCTTTTTGTTCATATACCAGGTGGTACTCGGATTTGTCGGTGTCCACCAGTCCTTTTTAATCGTGTTGTAACGAAGATCGTCCTGAACACTGTCATTCATCCTGTCGTTGTTAGTGGTCACCCCCGATACACCATGGAAAAAGAAGCTGAATGAGAAGTTACCATAGATCAGTGTGTTTGTTAAACCCCATAACATTTTCGGATCCCGCTGACCGATGATCTGGCGGTCATTATTAGCATCAATCTTATTGTCCCCGTTCAGGTCTTTCAACCTGACATATCCTGGCTGTGAATTATAAACAGCTGCAGCTTCCTCTTCGCCAAGCTGCCAGATGCCATCCCATACATAATTGTAATTCACCCTGATGGGCTGACCTATGAACCACCCGTTGGCGATATCATCCATTTCTTTTCCTGTTACCGGATCTTTAATGCCATAGAGCGAAGTGATTTCATTTTTGTTAAATGAAATGTTCCCGTTCGTCACCCACTGGAATTTTTGCCGGACCACATTTCTTGAATTGATTGAGATTTCGAATCCTGAATTCTGTGTTTTTCCTATGTTCTGTGTAACAGCAGGATGGATCCAGTCATCGGTTGTGCTTTCAGTCAATCCATGGATTACCGAGATGCTTCTGTCGAGTAACAGGTCAAATGTGTTTTTCCTGTACCAGTCGATCGTACCGGTAATTCGGTCCTTAAATAGTCCGAAATCCAGCCCGATGTTAAATGTCCTTGCGGATTCCCATCCAAGATCAGCAACACCCAGAACCATCGGCTTGTACCCAACCTGCGCTGCATTACCCGACATTATACTGGCAATTGTAAACTTCGGAAGAGAAGAATAAGGACTGATTGCCTGGTTTCCGTTGAGACCGTAAGAACTCCTGATTTTTAATGTATTAAAGACATCCTTCAGAGGGAAGAAGTTTTCATTTGAAATATTCCACCCGATAGCAAATGACGGGAAGATACCCCATTTTGTGTTTTCTCCGAATCCTGAAAATCCGTCACGCCTGATTGTGAATGTCGCGAGATACCTGCCTGCAAACGAATAATTGGCCCGGAACATCTGTGAAACCAATGTAGATTTCCTGTAAGAAGTGGAGGGAAAAAGAACAGCAGCCTGGGACACTCCATACCAGGAAAGGAAATCATTCGGGAACTGCTCTGCACTCAGTGAATTTGATTTACTGGTGGTTGTTTCATAACTGTACAATCCGGTCAGGAAGATGGTATGATCGCCAATTGTCCTGTTGTAATTAACAATATTCTCCAGAACGATGTTACTGTTGAGCGAGTTGCTCGAACTGGACTCTCCCTGACTCCTGAATCCGCTATATGTATTAACTCCTCCATATCTTGCTGCATCGGTGAACCTTGTTCTGACACCTGTATTCAGCCTGTATGTCAGACCCTTGATAAAAGGCACATCCACATTCAGATAATTGTTGGAAAGTATCTGATATGATTTATCAAGATCGTCATAGGCCAGGTTAGTCAAAGGGTTGGTTATGGTTATATTTTCAGGGATCGGGTAAATAAGGTAATTGCCATTCTCATCATAAGGTTTTCCAAGGGGATTGGCAATCATTGCTCCATACCAGCTCACACTCCGTCCGCTGGCATCATCATAGTTAAGCTGGGTTCTTGTACCGACAGCAAGCCAGTCAAGCAGTTTCGTCTCAATGTTTAACCTTGTTGTGATTCGCTTGAAATTGTCGCCTCTCGCAACTCCCTTGATATCAGTCAGACCGGCGCCTATATAGAATTTCGTATCCCTGAAGCCTCCGGAAACTGAAACATTATGCTCCTGAGTCTGACCTTTTCTCAGCGCAAGACTCATCCAGTCTGTTGATACGCCAGCTGCATGGTTGTCAACCTCTGTCTGATATACATACGCGGGATCTCTGGTATTTTTAAATTCCCAGAACTCGTCACCGTCAAGAAGATCATATTCCTTGATGAACTGGCTGATGCCATATTTCCCGTCGTAGGAAAATATTGTCTTTCCCGATACACCCTCCTTTGTGGTTATCAGGATAACACCATTTGAGCCTCTCGACCCATAAATTGCCGCAGCAGAAGCGTCCTTGAGGATTTCAACCGATCCGATATCTTTCGGATTGATGTCGGACATACTTCCGCCATATGGGATTCCGTCAACGACAATGAGGGGCTGGTTATCAGCTGAAATAGAAGCCCGTCCCCGGATCATGATGTCCTGATCAGGGTTGGCACCCGCGGTATTTGTCTGAATCATGACACCCGGTACAGCACCCATTATAGCCTGGGTGACATTAAGGTTTGGAACCATTTCAAGCCGGTCTTTATTAAGGGAAGTAACGGTTCCGGTTATGTCACTTTTTTTCTGCGTACCATAACCGACCACAATAACTTCATCAAGACCAGTGATTTCAGCTTTGAGTATTACATCAACTACAGCCTGGTTTTGTGCTGCCACTTCCTGGGTTATAAAACCGATAAATGAAAATACAAGAGTCACATTACGGTTGTCAGCATCTACTGAGTACTTTCCGCCAGCATCTGTAATTGCCCCCACGGTAGTTCCCTTAATCAGGACAGTGGTACCTGCCAGAGGGTTGCCGCCCTCGTCAGTAACTGTCCCTGTAATCGTAATTCGCTGGGCAAAAACAGTTGTTGATGCCAGGAATAACAGGATCATCAAGAAATTTTTCATAAATAAATCGGATTGGTTAGTAAAATTTGGTTATATATAAAATTGGCTATTCCTTCAGACATTTAAAATCAGAGTCTTATAAGCAGAGTTTGTAATAAAAAATTACTATCATACTAAAATATGATTCTCATTTTTTTAAAGTTAAATGTTGCAATTATTTTTTTATGGTACTAATATACAGAATAGTGATATTAATCATTGTTTAACGTTTTTTAACGTTTAAAACCAAAATATCCAGTGGTTTACTTAGAAGGCACCAGGGAGTTGCAGATAACTTCCAAAATCTGAGAAATCAACATGTTTTAATGCTTTGGTTCGAATTCATGTCAGGTAATTATAAACTACGTATTAAAATACGTTTCTTAATACGTTTTTTAATACGTAGTTAACCTATTTTTAAACGGGAAGGATTTCTCAGATTAACCCCGAAGGGACTTTATATGAATAACCCCCATTTCTATTGTCATAGATGCC
>CAZWUB010000018.1:0-25219 GCA_964637415.1 uncultured Rikenellaceae bacterium | reverse complement strand
TTCTATTGTCATAGATGCCTACGGGCAAAAAGGATGAGGGCAAATGATACAACAATAGTCATCAATTTAATTTTCCCATAGGGGATAAATGCCAATAGATTATAGGAATATATAAATGGTTTATTTTTCCCCTTCAGGGGATAAATGACTCTTATTATTTACACCCTGTGGGCAAAAAGAATGAAATTTAGGTATTAAATAAACGTTTTATAATACCCAAACCAATGAAGTTTTTAAAATGATTTTGAGCTATATCGCATTTAATGTAAATGGTCCTGATCCCACCTTATTATTAATGTTTCTTCCGGATGAATTGTACAGATATTTCTACTGCTAAAATTTCCTGATTTATTTGAAAATATAATTGAGGCTTTCAGTGAATCCGGGATGCTCAGTTCAAGATTTTTAGTATCCGGATTCTTGTTTATTAAGACACTTAAATATGACTTGTCGGATTTCATGGTACGCATCAGGATACCGTTTTCATATTTTTTCAGGCTGACCGGATTACAGGTGATGCTATTCGCCACTTCCATTTTCAGAAAACCTGATAATGGCTCACTGCTTCCCCTCCTTGCTCCCAGACCGATCATGGATGGTATCCAGACCACTTCACCTTTTCCATAGCAATTCCGGGCAGCAGTGATTTCTTCACCGGATTTACCTATCACATCTGAAGAATTGTTTTTGATTATACCCTGCATCCAATGAGCAGGCAATGTGATATCAGGACTGTTAATATTAATTTCAAATTTGTCGCCTGTATACCTGAATTCACTTATTGTTCCTCCGAATAATTTTTCACCAGGAAATCCCGTTTTCATCACATTATGCATATTTTCATCAAAAAATCCTGTAAGTCCGCTTACAATCAGCCTGCCTCCTTTACTTACAAAATTTTCAAGCCTGCTCCAGAAGTTTGAAGGTATTGATATCTGATGAGCAAGTATTATGGCATTCCCGGTATAATCATCCTTATTCCAGTCAAATTCATTAATTTCACTGAAATTACATCCTATACCGTTTTCCGATAATGTTTCATAAAAGGAAAGGGCTGATTTCATCACACCTCCCCGCTCGCGTCCCTCAATCTGCTGACCGCCCATCTGGCTTCGCGATTCGGCCCATAGCGATTCCCTGGAATAGAGAATACTGATCTTTCTTTCGACCGGTACCGCATTACTTAAAAGTTTTGAATTTGTATTGAGAATATTAATAACCTCTGAAGCTGCCCTGAGTCTGTCGGAAGGTTCATTCTGAAGTGTTATCATGGCCCATTCACCGGCTTCATCGGCAGATCCGCGTGGATTAAGTGTCCAGAAAATGATACCCTTTGCACCACTCATAATACCGGTCCACAGCCATTGTGTTATCTCTTCAGCAGTCGGACACATAGGGACATTACCGCTCCATATATTATTACCTCCCTGGAGTTCAGTAATCCAGTAAGGGAGATTTCCTGAGCCGGAACGTATAATGTCGCAATTGGCGGCAAGCGCCACGGAGTACTTGTCGCGGGTGAAATAACCGAAATGCCAGCTTGCATGAGCCGATGCTCCAAGTGTTGTCAGGAATTTTCTCCAGGAAGGGAAATCATATTCTGCAACATTTTCAAAGATCTGATGATTATTCACATGCAGATAGTGATCCTTATCATACTTCCTGATTTCCGATGCGATCCATCCCAGATACCATGTTTCATAATCAACAAGGAACCTTTTTGATCCAAAGGTCTCTGTCATATATCCCTTGCTGGTATATCCTGATACCACCTGGCTGGCCTTCCACTTTTTGAACTGTTCCCTTGTGAAATCATTGTCAGGGACGCTTCCTCCCGTTCCCGGTTCATTCTGTAACACCCAGCCAAATAGTGATTTATAATGCCTGAAGTGTTCAGCCATATTTTTTACATAAGCTGTTATCTGCGTGAAATGCTCCTCGCTTTCCGGGAATTTTTCACCTCCCACACTGTTTTTGGAGTCAGCAGGGAAAAGTGTTGCAAATATCTTAATATCATATTTTTCTGCAGCTCTGAATGCTTCATCATACAATGAATAATCCCACGATCCGTCAGCCAGGTGCATGTGTGCCTCGAACATTCTTATCCGGCATACCTTCATACCGGCATTGTCAAGGATTCTGAACCAGGTATCAATATCCTCCTTTGTCTGTCCCGGTTCGATGAAGACCTGTGCACCGATCATGGGCAGAGCATTGGTTTGTGATCTGAGAATGTTCCCGGAATATAATAACCCGAAGAGAATGACAATAATTAAATTTAAAGCACTAGTTTTCATGTTTATATTCCAACTTAAGATTAGAGATTTCCTTTAATAATATGGAATTATTTTTCTTTCCATGAAAAGATCTGAAGGGCATTTTCAGCATATCCTTCCCTTGTAACAACTACAGGTTTTGGCAGGGAGGGATCCAGATTAAGCCGCTGTTCCTTTATATGAATGGGAGTTTTAAGTTTATATGGTTTACATGATTTTATCACACTCATTGCTTTTTTTGCACCTTCATAAAGAGCTTTCCTCGTCTCCTCAAAAGGATAGAGCTCGGCAGCTTCCCTCGAAATACCACGCTTGGTCGCAACAGTTACTATGTCTTCTCCCAGGAATTGTCTTGCTTCACGGCATGTTGCCACATCTCCGGTAACCATTATTGTCGGAACACCGAAATATCCTCCGACAGCAGAACTCTGGACTATTTCTCCGGATTCTACACCATTGTACCAGTAACGGTTTTCGGATTTTGATGACTGGGTATGACACAATACACCGTCGGGAGTGCTCATCATAGCATGAAAGCCGAGAAGTACCTGACCGGCAAAAGATGAGTCCAGATCAGTCAGATTACCTGCACCATAACGAGGCGTTCCTGTTATGTATGTTGCTCCTGGTACCATAAGGTGAGGCAGTATTGCCTGAGTCCCATGTCCGTCTAGAACAACAATTTCATCAGCCCCTCCGTCGCGTAGACCCTTTATTACCGCCGCAAGATCGCCCATGAAATATTCGCATGCCTGAATATTCAGAGGAGTGTCTTTCTCTCTTGTCTGAGAGAATTTGAAAACTCCGCTGATACCTTCAAGATCGGTATTTATATAGATCTTCGTCTGGGACTTACAATTAATTGTCCAGAACATATTTATTGACAGTATCAGGATAATTATTTTAAATCCTGAAATTCCGGAGGGACTTGTTTTTTCCATCTTTTAAAATTTTTTAAAGATTTCTCTTATCATCTTACCTATTGTAAAAATAACAATATAAAAGTTAAATTATATTTCGCGGCTTTTCCATTTTTATTTTATAGTGATTTGCATAATGATTTTAAAAATTCTTAAGTTTGACTTAACCAATTAATATTTCTCAGAAAACGGATCAGAAATTTTACACAACCAAACCTAACCAAAGCAAATATGAATTCAAACCCCCAGGCTCCGCTTTCTCCACTTCCGGGAAGAGTCACATCCGTCGATTTCTTCCGCGGTTTTACTATGTTCCTTCTGGCTGGTGAAGCCTCACATCTCTATGGAAAGCTTCTGAAGATTGACAGTGGCTTCTTTCATTTCCTGGGAACCCAGCTGAACCATCATGAATGGCACGGTCTTCATTTCTGGGATCTCATTCAGCCATTTTTCATGTTTATCGTGGGTGTTGCCATCCCGTTCGCGGTTGCCAACAGGATAAGGAAAGGAGATACAATGAAGAAAATAAACCGGCATGCCTTCAGGAGAGCATTTCTGCTTCTGTTCTTCGGATGGGGATTATATTTCATTCAATCTGATCATCTTGTTTTCCGTTTTCAGAATGTCCTGGCACAATTGTCTGTAACATATCTTGTGGCTTTCCTGATAAGAAATAAAAGCTTAAAGTTTCAGATCATATTCACTCTCATAATTCTCCTTCTAATAGATCTTGCCTACAGATTTTTTCCGGTTGAAGGATTTAATCATCCATGGGTTCCATTTGAGAATCTCGGGTCCTGGTTCAATAATAAGATTGAGGGAGTGGATAAGACAAGCATCTGGGCAACTCTTAATTTTGTTTCGACAACTGCACATACAGTCTGGGGTGTTCTTTGCGGTAAGCTGCTTATGAGCGAGAAAAGTCCGAAGGAAAAGATCAGGATTTTATTAATTGCAGGTGTTTCTGCTCTTGCAATCGGATATGCTCTCGATCTTCTGAGTGTGACTCCAATTATCAAGAAAATTGCCACATCCTCTTTCGTTTTTGCAAGCGGTGGGTGGACCATACTTGCTCTTTGTTTCTGCTACTGGCTGATAGATGTTAAAAAGAAATTCTCCAAAGTTGCATGGTTCTTCATTATAGTCGGAATGAACAGTATTTTTATCTATATTTTCTTCCATATCGGAACCGGCAATATAATTGGAAGTATTGTGGGGCCATTTATTAAATTACTTTTTTCATGGACCGGAGAGCTGACAGTAAGTATCCTGACCAGTCTGGGAATATGGGCAGGATTCTGGTATGTGTGTTATTGGCTCTATAAGCATAAGATATTCATTAAGATATGAAAATGACAGGTTCGGCATTAAATACTGGCACCATTCTGATAGGTGCTGCAATCGCAGGTCTTTTGTCATCCTGTGTTAATAAATCCGAAAAAGAGAAAAAGCAACCTTATAATATCCTGTTTATTGCAATTGATGACCTGAATGACTGGACAGGATTCCTGGGCGGGCATCCACAGACACAGACTCCGAATATGGACAGGCTTGCATCTGAAGGTGTTGTATTCGAAAGGGCTTATTGTGCTGCGCCGTTAAGCAATCCGTCAAGGGTTGCACTGATGACAGGATACCGGCCATCAACAAGCGGTATTTATGAAAATGAAAGCTTTATGCGTGATTCGGAACTGCTGAAAGATGCTGTTACTTTGCCGAAATGGTTTTCAAATAACGGTTATTACTCACTTGCCAGGGGGAAAATTTTTCATAATCCAAACGGACCATGGGCGGATCCACAGTCATGGGACCTGCATGTTCCAATTCAAGGAAGCTATGGTAATACTGTCAGTCAGGAAGGTTATATGGTAAATGGCATCCCGGTGGGGGAAGTGGATGCCAACCTCGACTGGGGACCAACAGATGCATCATTTGAAAGCACACCGGATTATCTTAATGCAAGATGGGCGGCGGATCAGCTTTCAACGGATCATATTAAACCATTTTTTCTTGCCTGCGGGATATTCCGGCCACATCTGACATGGCATGTCCCGAAGCCATTCTTCGATAAATTCAATCCTGATACATTGATCCTTCCGGAAGTTAATGAAAATGATTATGATGATATTCCTTCTGCCGCACTTCAACCTCAGAAGAATTACTTCTCGGTAAAAAAATTTATTAAGCAGAAGGAAGCAATACAGGCTTACCTCGCCTGTATTAATTATGCTGATTCCTGTGTTGGTGTTGTCCTGGATGCCCTGGCACAAAGCAAATATGCCGATAATACAATCGTGATTCTATGGGGAGATCATGGATGGCATCTCGGAGAAAAACTAAGATACAAGAAGTTCACGCTGTGGGAAGAATCATGCCGTATGCCACTGATAATTAAGGTGCCCGGTATGACAAAGCCCGGACAGCGTTGTAAGGCAGTTGTAAACCTTCTTGATCTATATCCAACGTTGACAGAGCTTTGCGGAATTCCCGGCAATCCTGAAAATGAGGGACGGAGTATTGTACCGCTTCTCAGAAATGTCAAGGAAAAATGGGATTTTACGACGCTGACCACCAAGGGACGCAACCGTCATTCAGTCCGTTCAGAAAAATGGCGGTATATAAGATATGAAGACGGATCTGAAGAACTTTACGATCATGAGAATGATCCTATGGAATGGAACAATTTTGCAGGAGATCCACAATATAACAGTATCAAAACAGAGTTGAGTAAGTCCTTCCCGGAAGTGAATGTTGAAGAAGTTCCATCCAGAAAAGGGGGAAAGGAATAGTATTTATTTCTTAACCACGAAGGACACAAAGGTCACACGAAGAGCACAAAGGAAAATTCATTAAACATTATGGTTATTAAATATTTAGTTGTAGTTATTGTAATGTTTTGTTCAATAAATCTTGTTGGACAGGAATATTATAAGGCAGAAAAGAATATAATAATTCTTGATAATGGATCTGTCCGGCGGGAAATTTCGACAGAAGGGAACAGATTCTGTTCTTCCGCTATGTTAATGGCAGGAATGAAAGAAAATATTATTGGAGACAGCAGGGAGTTTTCATTCTCACTTAATGATAAGATACTGGATGGGAGGAGCGGCTGGAAAATAATCTCTTCCTCTCCGGTTAGCGATTTGATGCAGGGCAAAGGAGTAAAAATCATCCTGGAACCGGAAAATTCTTCGGAGTTCAGGATAGAACTAAACTATCTCACTTACCCTGAACTTCCGGTGATACGAAAGTGGATAAGTTTTCAAAATACAGGCAGTGAGGAATTGAAAATTGAAAATCTTAATATTGAGGATCTGGGTCCACGGATAAACTATGTTCATGCCATGATTTATCATAATTATGCAAGGATGAAGCATATTGGTCCTTTTGTAGGTAACTGGGATGATCCGGTTGTTGTCATTCATGATCCTGGCATCAGGCGGGGAATTGCAATAGGGAATGAAGCTCCCGGTGTACTTAAGCGAACGGCTTTTCATACGAAAGGAAATAATCTTGAAGCCGGACTGACCCATACAGATCAGGGAGTTGCTTTCAGGAAATGGCTTAAGCCTGGAGAAAAATGGGAAAGTCCCAAAACTTTCATCTGTCTTTATCAGGGTACCGACAACGGATTCGATGTTATCAATGGCGATGTGAATAAATTTATTGTCCGTCATATGAACACAAGGATAGTATCTGCAGATGAAAAGCCGGTCTTCGTCTACAATACATGGAATCCGTTCAGAACCTTTGTAAGCGATTCTCTTGTACGTGATGTAGCGAGGGCTGCTGCCGAATGCGGGGTACAGGAATTTATTATTGATGACGGATGGCAGGTAAATGAAAAATCTGAATCTTCAGATGCCGGCTGGGGAAAGAATTACGGTGACTGGAACGTTGACGAGAAAAAATTCCCGGGCGGACTCAAACCGACATTCGATTATATCAAATCGCTTGGAATGAAGCCGGGTCTCTGGATAAGTATCGGATCTGCAACGCCCGATGCGAAAGTATATAAAGAACATCCGGAATGGTTTGTTAAAAGCGAAGATGGTCAGCCGGGTAATCTTCACCAGGGTTCTGCCAATAAGGATTTTGTCACATTCTGCTTCGGAACAGGATGGGTCGATTACATAAAGAATAAGGTACTATCTCTTGTTAACGACTACGGACTGGCGTATGCCAAACTCGATTTTGCTGTAATCACAAGTGCTTATGTAAATGATGATGCCATTTCGGGCTGTTATGCAACTGATCATCCTTTTCATAAGGATCACCACGAATCATTCATAGTAATTTATGAAAGGTTATTTAAACTTTTTGATGAGCTCCACAAATCGGCCCCGGATCTTTTTATCGATTGCACCTTTGAAACAGCCGGCAAGCTTCAGCTGATGGATTATGCTATTGCTCAGCACGCGGAAGGTAACTGGTTGTCGAATGTTGAGCAGCCATTCCCTGCAGGTCCTCTGAGAGTAAGACACCTCGCATGGTGGAGATCTCCCGCGGTACCTGCAAGCTCTCTTGTAATCGGAAACCTGCAGATGAATGAAGAAACCTTCGAATTCAGCCTTAAATCACTAATTGGAAGCCTGCCCATTGTCCTTGGTGATCCCCGCAAGATCCCTTCAGGAAAGAGAGCTGTGATAAAGCAGTGGTCAACCTGGATGCAGGAAATGCAGCTTAAATATGATTATATGTCCTACAGAAAAGATCTCCCGGGCTTCGGAGAGCCTGCTGAAGGTATGTGGGACGGATGGATGAGACTGAATACAGACACTAAGGCAGGCGGAATAATCGGCGTTTTCCGGCAGGGTGCTTCTGATGAAAAACGGACAGTAACTCTGAAAGACCTGATCTCAGATAAAATTTACTCCATAAGACTTGCACCTGACGGGAAAGAGATAATTTCTGCGTCAGGCAAAGAACTGATTGAAAAGGGATTTGAGGTTACACTTCCTGATAAATATGATGGAAAGATCTATGAAGTGACGATAAAGTGACACAGCCTGATTCCAGAAATTGACTTTGGTTGAGGTATTGTGTAAATTTGATAATGGTATTTTGATATTAAGATCAATTGTACATCGAATTTCGTAAGATTCAAAAAATCAATACCATGAAAAAGCCATTCAGGAAGATAATAAGGATAACATACTCAATTATTACTCTCTCATTGCTGCTATGTTTTAAAGCCCTGCCTCAGGACAAAAATCTTATCGATTCGCTTACCAGAGTAATTGCCGTCTCAACGGATGATACAAATAAGGTAAAATTATTCTATTCGCTTGGAAACCAATATAGATATACAAATATCGATTCAGCAATCTATTTCTATCAGCAGGCCCTTGATGTTGCTGAAAAAATCAAATCCTTACAATTTACTGCGCAGTGCCTTATAGCTGTCGGAGCTAATTTTCAGCGAAGAGAATTATATGATAAAGCAATTGAATATCTTGAAAGAGCACTGAGAATATCTGACGAGATCAGTGACAAGACGAAGATGTCCATTAGTGCACTGAACATAGGCATTTGTAAACATGAACAGGGCTTCTACGACATTGCTGTTGAGTACTACTTTAAAGCTATCGAAACTGCAAAGGAAGTTGATTATAAAATGGGTGAAGCAAGGGGGTATAATAATCTTGGCATTGCATATTACGATCAGGGCGATTATGTAAAATCAATTGAATCTTATCTTCAGGCTTTAAAAATCAATGAAGAGCTCGGCGACATGAGAAACATATCCGCCTGTCTGACTAATATCGGTGTTGTTCACCAGGAGCAACGATCATATGATAAAGCAATTGAATATTATCAGAAAGCCCTCACAATTGATGAAGAGCTTGGCAATAAAGGAGGAATGGCAATATGTTTCATAAACATTGGCAATATATTCACTATACAGACCTGTTACGATAAGGCAATTGAACATTATAAAGCGGGCCTTAAACTATTTGAAGAAGCCGGCAATAATAAAGGAATTGCAGCCTCTAACCAAAGTATTGCCGATATTAATGTTACCTTGGGGGATTATGATAAAGCAAATGAATACTATCTGAATGCTCTCAGGTTATATAAAGAACTTGGAGACAGAATGGGTATAGCGAAGACAGAACTGGGAATTGCCAATCTGAATATTTCACGTATTGATTCTTTACCTGTATCCGGTGTTCAGAAACTCAGGTACCTTGATCAGGCTGTTTCATACGGCAACAGGTCAATTGAGAATGCCCGGGAGATGAAACTTCTGCCGATAATAAAAGAGGCTGCAAATACCCTTATGAAAGCATATACAAAGCTTGAAAACAATAAAAAAGCCATGGAATTTGCCGGGATATATATTGCAGCACAGGACAGCATGTTTATGGAGGAGAAGACCAGGGCTATACAGGAGATGAGCGCCAGATATGAAACTGAGAAGAAACAACAACAGATAGAATTGCAGGAATCACAGCTAATTGCCAGGGACGCAACCATAAAACAGCAGAAGACATTCCGAAATGCACTGATTGGAGGATTAGCAGCCGTTTTGCTGATTATTGTTGTCACTGCAAACGCCTATCGTCAGAAAAGAAAAGACAATAAAAAGATCATTGAGCAAAATGAAAAAATCCTTAAAACAAATGAAGAATTAAAACAGTTAAATGAGATAACAAACAGACAAAACAAGGAATTAAAAGAGCTGATTGAAATTTCTAACCGGCAAAAGGATGAAATAGTCACCAGCATACAATATGCAAAAAGAATACAATCGGCGATTCTGCCTCCTGAAACTTATATAACTGAATTGTTGAATGAAAACTTCATATTCTACAGGCCAAAAGAAATTGTGAGTGGTGATTTCTACTATGTAAAGCAGGTAAAACATTATATCATAATAGTATCCGCTGATTGTACAGGTCATGGCGTTCCGGGAGCATTTATGAGCATGCTTGGAATAAGTTATCTTAACGAAATTGTTCAGAGAAGGGAGATCACTCAGGCAAACCTGGTGCTGAATGAATTAAGGAAAGAGATCAAGCATTCATTAAGGCAAACCGGTAAAAGGGAAGAATCCAGAGACGGAATGGATCTGGCATTGTGTGTAATTGATACCAAAACCAATACCATGCAGTATGCAGGTGCCTATAGTCCGCTGTATATTGTCAGCAATTCCAATGGTGATACGGAATTCAGGGAAATTAAAGCTGATCTGATGCCTGTAGGTGTACACTTTTCGAGTGATAAACCATTTACAAATCATGAGATCAAACTTGAGATTGGTGATACTTTTTATATTTCCACTGATGGTTTTTTAGACCAGATAGGCGGAGAAAACAATGTCAGGTTCGGAAGTACGAATTTTAAAAAGTTACTCGCAGATATTCACGATCAACCAATGTATGAACAAAAGGAGATACTGGACCGGACCCTTAAAGAGTGGATGGGTGAGCACCCACAAAGAGATGATATACTTGTAATAGGAGCAAGGGTTTGATGATGAGGTATTTGGAATGATTTAAAATATTTTTTATTAACTTATAATTAAAATGATATGAGTCGATTAGCATGTAGTTTCCTTTGTGCACTGATGGCTGCTGTGTATTCTTTGTCAGCTCAGGATTTCGCTGCAAATTACGATGAATCAAAAGTACCGGCATACACTCTGCCCGATCCTCTGATCTTTAATAACGGTTCTGAAGTGAAGAAGAAAAAGCAATGGGATAAGCGCCGATCCGAAATTTTTAAATTATTCGAAACTGAGGTATATGGCGTTGCACCATTATGGGATGGTGAAATTATTTCTTCTGAATTATCATCAGACATCAATGCTTTAAATGGCACAGCAATCAGGAAGGAAATAAAAATCACACTGAAAAGAGGTGATAAAGAACTGGCTATGGTAATGCTGCTATACCTTCCAAAATATTCAGATCCCGTTCCTGTTTTCCTCGGATACAACTTTAATGGTAACCATACAGTAACAGATGAACCGGGTATTTCTGTCACAGATTCATGGGTGAGAAATAATGCCGCCCTGAGTGTAAAGGACAACAGAGCATCTGAAGCGGGGAGGGGAAAATCGGCATCCGCATGGCAGGTAAATACATTAATATCCAGGGGATACGGTCTGGCAACAATCTATTATGGCGATGTTGATCCTGATTTCGATGATGGATTCAAAAACGGTGTTCACGGATTATATGGTTCAGATCCTGATGACACTTCATGGGGAAGCATTGCTGCATGGGCATGGGGATTATCAAGAGCTATGGATTACCTTGTAAAAGTACCGCAGATAGATGCCGGAAGGGTTATTGTGATGGGACATTCAAGGCTTGGTAAGGCTGCTTTATGGGCAGGAGCGACTGACAGGAGATTTGCAGTTGTAATTTCAAATAACTCGGGATGCGGGGGCGCTGCACTTTCACGAAGGGCATTCGGGGAAACTGTCGGCCGCATTAACCGTTCATTCACTCACTGGTTCTGCGATAATTTCAATAAGTATAACGAAAAAGAAGAAATCCTTCCGGTCGATCAGCATCAGCTTCTTGCATTGATCGCACCCCGTCCATTATATGTAGCAAGTGCCGAAGAGGACCAGTGGGCTGATCCAAAAGGTGAGTTCCTGTCATGCGTTGCTGCATCACCAGTCTATAAATTATTGACTGGCAAAGTATTTCCTGCAACTCAGATGCCTGAAGTCAACTCACCTGTTGTCGGTACAATTGGCTATCATATCAGGACAGGAGGACATGCCGTAACATTATATGACTGGCAGCAGTATATCGATTTTGCTGAACTGCACTTACGAGGGAAATAGTAAGGAATGAGTAGTTTATCCTGATCTTTAACGAGACCATACCGGTTGTAAATACTAATAGAGACCATATTGATTATAAATATTAAAATGTCAGGAATCATGAAAAGGATTTATTCATTGATCTTAATTCTTGCATTTGCAGGAATGTCTGTATCTGCCCAAAAAAGCAACACAAAAATATTTACAATTTTCACAACAGGAGGTTGCGGTTGTACGGGCTCGGGAGGTGCTCCTTTAACATTCACCACTCATGAACAGGTTTTAAGTATGCTTCAAAAGACTTGTCCCGGTATTGACTTTATATTATGGAAGGGGACAACACCGGAGGCACTCAGTGAAATACAGCAAAGCATTGATAATTATCACGGGATGCTTATTATTGGCGGGGTTCATGGAGATTACCGGCTGGCATTCACAGGATTACCTACGATAGTTGTATATAACCTGTGGGAATTCAATGCCGGTCTGCCCTGGAACCTCTTTGCCACCGGCAAAGTGCCCGAAGGGAGCGTTCTTACCGGAGGAAACGATTACAAGGAAGTGAAGATACTTAATGCACAGCTCGACAGGAGGAATACCTGTGCTCCGGTGGTCAGAGACTCAATGTTCAACGACCTGGTGTATAAGATCAAACTCATAAGGGTTATAAAGGAACTGGGAGAGACCAGAATACTGATGGTAACCAACACTGTTGATGAGAATATTGCACAGGTAAATTACAGGGGAGATGTTAAACAGACCTTCCCTGAGTATCATAATCTGCAGTATACCCAGAAGCTGAAGGAATTATATGGAGTAGAGATTGTAAGGGTAGGAGCAGAGGAGTTCTATGAAGTTGCTGCGAAAGTGAATGCAAAAGAAGCTGAAAAGATTGCCGATCAGTGGATCAAAGGCGCCCTGAGGGTTGAGGTGAACAGAAATGAGATAATAAAAACAGCAAGGGGATATCTTGCTCATGATGCTTTAAGGGAAAAATATAACTGTAATGCAGTATCAACTCATATCCGGTCCATTGCGGCAGGTGGTCAGCTTAAAGACAGATATAACCCTGGAGTTGGTTTGGAGCTTGGATTCAAACCCAGGGGAATAATGGCTGTCTGCCAGAATTACCCCGACCTGCTGATAAGCGAGATAATCGCATATAAACTGACCGGCAGGCACAGCATGTTTGGTGATGTGATGTATGATATGGCAAATTCGGTTGAAATTATATTGCATTGCGGTATACCTGTCAATATTTATGGTGATGACAGAAGAATACCTTATATAATAAGACCTCATGCTGAAAGTCCGGTCAGGGACAAGCCCGACGAACCAGGTGCATCAACCGGAATGACAGCCGAATGGCCGGCAGGAGAACCCGTTACAATTTGGGAAATGCATTCACTTCATAATAAAATAAGACTTCATACCGGAGATGTTGTTGATGGTCATAAGATTTATACCGGAGGAGAAGATATATACAATATTATGTGTACCGCAAAAGTGATTGCAAAAGTTGATGTCAGAAAATTACAGGATCAGTTCATGCCCTCATATTATGGAATTCATACAGTTGCCACACCAGGTGACATCCGTCAGCAAATAAAAGATATGGCTGTATTGCTGGGTCTAAAGATTGATGAATCAGACAAATAGAGTTTTGTGGTTTGAAAAAAAGAAGGGCGGCACGGAGATATGAAGTAAAACTATTTGCGAAGTGAAAACTTCAAAGCAGGATATGCCGCCCTAATTCAGCAACCGTTTAATCCGAATAGGCAGCAAATTGTTACCCTCAAAAAGAGGATTTTTTTAAAAAATTTTGTAAGATCTTGTAAAACAGATTGATATTTTAAAGAAAAGGCCGGCAGAAGAGGAGAAATGAAAAAACCTAAAACCATGATAACTTAAACCCATTAAGATGCCGGCCTCCGCGACTATCATTGCAGCAAGAACATCAATATCAGGGTGACTGTTAAAACCAGCCAACAACGATTCCCAAATCAGGTCAAAAAATCAAACTCTCAAAATAACTTTCAGTTCCCTTTTATCTGTCGTAAATGTATATAAATATTTTATTCCGCGCAACATTTTTAT
The DNA here is from genome assembly GCA_964637415.1 of uncultured Rikenellaceae bacterium. Lineage (GTDB taxonomy): Bacteria > Bacteroidota > Bacteroidia > Bacteroidales > VadinHA17 > LD21. The sequence goes on along the minus strand of CAZWUB010000018.1, from coordinate 11,141 downwards.
GTAAAACTGTTATTAACAGTTAATGGTTAGATATTAACATTTGCTCTGAAGTTATATTATTTTTTTTACGGCAGGGTAATAAAATGATCTATTATAATCCTTTGTGCTCTTCGTGATGACCTTTGTGTCCTTTGTGGTTAAATAAAAATATTGATAAACATTCTGAAAAGTGAATAAAAGTAAGGTAATGTTTGTAACCTTGGAAATTTAATTTCGTATCAGGGAATTGAATACAATCCGACTCCGAATTAATATATATTGATTTAAAACCTGAATATGAATGTCTTAAGAAAATAAAGGCTTTCTGATCGGATAAGGGTTAGTTTAGTTTTAAACCTGCAAAGATAAACTTATGATGATGAAAAAAGAGTATGAATCAACTGACAATCAAGCAAAAACTATGTTAACTGTCCCCTTTAAACCAATATCGACGTGGGATGGAAAACCTGGAATTAATAATCATGAAGATATTACCGAATGGAGCCTCGCTGAACGTCTATCCAAAGAATATGGACTTACGAAGGAAAAAGTCAATCACCTGATCCGCTATGTTATATATGCCTTTGGAACAGGTTCATATTTTGAGGAGGAGATAAAAGTAATTGATTTCGAAAAGGCTCCGGAGCCACTTTTGTCAGTCAGATTTGAATCCCGCAATAAACAAATAACAGTAAAAGATCCTAAGATCATAGATAAATTGTATAAATTACTTCTGGGTGAAAATAATCTCTTCAAATTACAAAACCCTTATGATAAAGAAATCATTAAGCAGGTAGCTGCCGAAGTACTAAAAGAACTTACCGGCAAGGATAATATTCCTGCATTGAAAGCTTACAGCATAATAGGATTCATTTTTGCCTACCATGGCTATGGTATCTGTAAAGAAAAAGTAATGACTGAGGGTGAGTTCATTTATGATACTATAGAAAAGGAGAATAAAAACATTTCGGTAAAGGAAACTTACCCTGAATATCTTGCCCGCAGAATTAAGGAATATGTTGCAGACTGAAAGGGTGTTGTTTAAATAACATGTGGAATTATAAAATGAAGAAGTGCAATTCATTGAATATTAATTGAATTGCACTTCTTATATGTGATCCCGAAGGGATTCAAACCCCCAACCTTCTGATCCGTAGTCAGATGCTCTATTCAGTTAAGCTACGGGACCATGTTTCGAGTGCTGCAAATATAAGAAATTTTTGAGAAAGTATTTAGAGTATTTAAAGTACTTAAAGTACTTAAAGTTCATTGGCTACGTATACATTGAAGCGCTTCGCCTTCTTTTCTTCAACTCTAAGTACTCTAAGTACTCTAAGTACTCTAAGTACTCTAAATACTCTAAGTACTCTAAACAACTTATTACAATTTCCCGATTATTTACTACTTTTACCCCGTCAAAACCGCATACACTTCTGATAATAACATAACTGCGAACAAAATGAAAAAGCTGGCAAAAATCATAACATTTTCCCTGCTAGGATTTATTTTCCTGATCCTTATCCTCCTGTTCACTGTTCCTGTCATCTTTAAGGAAAAAATAAAAACCAAAGTTGAACAGGTAATTAATGAATCGGTAAATGCAAAGGTTGAATTCCAAAAATATAAGCTTAGCTTCTTCCGCAATTTTCCAAACCTGTCATTCGGACTTGATAACCTGTCTGTCGTAGGAACCGGCAAGTTCGAAAATGATACACTGGCAGGAGTGGAATCTTTCGATCTTGTTTTTAATCTCATGAGTCTTTTTAAAAAATCGGGTTATGAGATAAGATCTGTTATTGCGGATAAAGCCCTTCTGAATGTACGGTATCTTAAAGACGGCTCGTTTAACTGGGACATTTCCAAAGATACTGTAACCACCGGAACTGAAGATGTTGATACAACTTCTTCTGCAATGAAAATTCTACTTAAAAAAGTCGCCTTCCGTAACAGCTCGTTTATTTATAATGACGAGACATCAGACATGAAAGCTCTGATAAATGATCTGAATTTTGATCTTACAGGCGACATGACCGGCAACGAAACCGACCTCAGAATCAAACTGAAAGCGGAGGATGTGAACTTCATCATGGAAGGTATTAAATACCTTAGCCGGGCAAAATCCGAAGGAGAACTCGATCTTCTTGCAAACCTCGATACATACAAATTTACTTTCCGCGAGAACTACCTGACCATAAATGATCTCCTGATCAATTTTACAGGATGGGTTGAGATGCCGGAAGACGATATTACAACCGACATCCTCTTCAAGTCGGATCAGACCTCTTTCAAAACATTGCTATCCCTTGTGCCGGCAATATATATGAATGATTTCAATGACCTTGATGCCACCGGTGAATTTTCATTATCAGGATCAGCCAAAGGTGTTTACAGCGATGCTGACAGTACTCTCCCTGACATATCTCTGAAACTGAGTGTGAACAATGGCCTTATAAGCTATCCTGCATTGCCGGAGAAAATATCCGCCATCAACCTCAATGCAGATGTTTTTGTCGATGGGAAAGACATGGACAAGACTACAGCCAATATCGAAAAATTCCACATGGAACTGGCGGGTAATCCCTTCGATATGACTTTTGCTCTAAAGACCCCGGTGAGTGATCCTGATGTGAGAGGCTCAATGGTTGGTAAAATTAACCTTACAGCACTTTCTAATGCAATTCCTCTCGACAGTATGAACCTCTCCGGGTTAATAGATATGTCCGTGAAAATGGCGGGACAAATGTCTGCAATAGAAAAGGGACAGTATGAAAAATTCCAGGCATCGGGGAATATGGAAATAAAGGATATGCTTGTTGAAATGGCAGGTTATCCCGGAGTAAAAATCAATAGTGCAGCTTTTGAATTTTCTCCTGCTTTTGCTGGTCTTACCGGTTCTGAAATACGAATAGGGGAGAAGAGTGACTTCAAAATAGATGGCAGACTTGAGAACTATATTCCTTATATTTTTAAAGATGAAACTATTAAAGGGAACCTTGAACTCAGGTCACAAATGGTTGATGCCGGGGAGATATTATCCCGGATAGCTGCAGACACAACTGTGGTTGAAGATACAACGGCTCTGGCTTTAATTAAGATACCCGGAAATATCGACTTTGATTTTAATGCTCTTATAAACGATTTCAGATACGGGAAAATAAAAGCAAGTAATGTAAAAGGTCACATTATTGTAAAAGACGGAGTATTGAGTCTCAGGGAGACGGGTATGAATATTCTCGGTGGTATTGTGGCACTGAATGCCGATTATGATACCCGGGATACGCTTAAACCAGTAATGAAAGCCGATTTCAACATTCAGAGCATGGGTGTAAAGGACGGTTTTGATGCTTTCAATACAATCCAGAAGCTTGCTCCTGCTGCAAAAGGTGTTGACGGAAAGGTAAATATCAAAATGTCCTATGAAAGCCTTCTGGGCAGCAATATGATGCCCGTGATCAGTACAATTTCAGGAGGAGGAAAGTTACAGTCGGATGAGATAACTCTTCTTGAATCTGCAGCTTACGATAAGATGAAAGAGCTTATGAAACTTGGAGAAAATTATACAAACACGTTTAAAGACCTTAACATTAGCTTCAATATTAAAACCGGCAGGATCTTCGTCAGTCCCTTTGATGTGAAGGTTGGTAATATTAAAATGAATATTGGCGGCGACCAGGGTATTGATCAGACAATGAACTATCTGATTAAGACAGAGATACCGCGATCGGAACTGGGGAGTTCGGTTAATTCATTTATTGACGGATTATCTGCCCAGGCGTCAGCACTTGGATTTGCAGTTAAGATGCCTTCGGATGTTATGAAGATAAATGTAAAGCTCTCCGGTATCTTTGGTAAACCGGTAGTTACTCCGGTGTTTGGAACCGGAAGTAGTGCTGACAGTACAGGAGGAATAAAAGCATCAGCTGCTGAAGCCGTAAAGGAGACAGCCACAAAAGCAATTGATGATGGGAAGGAAAAAGTGAGAAAAGAAGCTGAATCTCAGGGTGATAAACTTATTATAGAAGCAGAGGCCAGGGCTCAAAAGCTTCGGGATGATGCTGCAAAATCGGCTGAGACTATACGGAAAGAGGCCGACCTTCAGGCACAAAAACTGATCGACGAAGCTTCATCAAAGGGTCCGGTTGCAAAACTTGCAGCCCAGAAAGCTGCCGAGACAATAAAGAGGGAAGCAGATAAAAAGGCGACACAGCTCGTTCAGGAAGCCGATAAAAGAGCAACTCAAATCGTTGATGAAGCCAAAGCTAAAAAAGAGGAAATGATCGATAAAATTTAAAAGTTACACAGAGTTACACAGAGAAGCACAGAGCTACACAGAGGTTTTCTCTGTGGAACTCTGTGGTCCTCCGGATTTCCTCTGTGTAAGTTCTTTATTTTATTCGAAGACCGTCGTTAAAAATAGCGATTTGATTTTTAACAAATTCCCCCTCTTAGCAGTGCAGAGAGGGGGAATTAAAAGGGGGTGAGTTCGTTTATCTTTTATCAGAATTTTCTTTCCTTGATCCTGGCTTTCTTACCGGTCAGGTCACGAAGATAAAATATCCTCGCCCGGCGAACCTTGCCATGCTTGTTAAGCTCTATCTTACTGATGAACGGTGATGATATCGGGAATATCCTTTCAACACCAATATTGCCTGACATCTTTCTGACAGTAAAAGTTTCAGTATGTCCGGTTCCAACTCTCTGAAGAACAACTCCACGATACTGCTGTACCCTTTCCTTGTTTCCTTCTAATATTTTATAATGTACCGTGATGGTATCTCCTGCAATGAATTTCGGGAAATCGTTCTTTACCGCTAATTCTTTCTCAACAACATTCATTAAGTTCATCTCGCAAAATATTTTGTGTTCCTTTAATAAGCTCTGAAAATCGGTCGCAAATTTACATAAATATTTTTATAAATCATCCAAGACCGAAAATTGTTTTTAATTACATGTGGCAGGTATTCGGTATTCGGTATTCGGTAATCGGTTGATACGATAACCAACCACTGATTACCGACTATTGACTTACTGATTACCGACTACCGATTACCGATTACCAAGGCCTAGTGCCCCCCCGCCGGTACGAGCAATTTTTCCCCCGTATCCTGAATAACCGATTTCTTCCATGAATCTGGATATCCCGGCTGTTTAGGCATCAGAGGATATCTGTCAGGACTGACAGCAAATTTCCCGTCTTTTTCATTCTTGATATTCCCGTCGATATACTTTACAAGAAGATATTCACTGAGAGATTTCCATTCCATAAATGTATTTGCAGCAGCTTTCAGAGAATAATCAGTCAGGAATTCGCGGGCTTTCCAGACATCATTTTCATAAAGTTTTCCGGCTTTTTCATCTGTTGAAGCCGTCTGGTCAATAAATCCCATTTCAAGTTTACGCTGAACTTTCAGAGCATCCTCACTCATAAGATCGTATCGCGAATAGCACATGTTTGCAACCAGATTGAACAGCCAGAATGCTGAGGTAGGAGAATAGGTTACCAGGTCGCCGTTGCCGACTTTAAAGCACTCCGGGATTTCAGTTATTCCGCAATAGATCGGATTAAATACTGTTGTTGAAGCATCATCAACTCCGAACCAGAATATTCCGCCTATAGGATCGGGAAGCCAGCTGCGGCTTTCTGCCACAAATACAAAGCCGGTCTGTTGCGTTGCAGTTGCCCTTTCATTGCAGTATGATGGAGCATTTGGATCACCAGTCACCTGCCATGTAAGCGGCCGCCATCTGTAGGGAGATGCAAAGGGACCTGCCCCAAGGTCTTTTCTCATATCAAATTCAGTTCCTTCAAGATGATCACGCATGAAATTCATCATGTCGTAGTTGGAAATTTTGCGGTCTGGCTTTATCCAGAGCGGCATGCGTTTGCTCAGATCATGACCGGCTGCATAGTTGGCATATTGTTCCATTTCATCATTTACGGCTCTGAAAAATGCCCATACTCTCATCTCGCAGAACCTTGCACCTGAGAAACTGATGGGATTGTATGTATCTGAAAAGCTGAATTCCTGATCAGTTCCGCTGTATAAATTCTTTGCTCTTGCCACTTCAATAACGTCCCATGCATAAACACATTCAACCAGAGGATCATATATCCTCCTCAGGTCCTTCGAGGTTATCGCTGCACTGTTCTTTTTGCCTGTTGCAAGCGGAAAGGTCTGAATACGTGCCTGATTAGCATGTGCACTTACGTATCCGTCAGGAATAAGACGGGCAACCCAGACAGCACCCTTATTTCCGGGGCCCTTGCCGATCATTTCAAATATCCATGCTTCGTTGGGATCAGATATTGAAAAAGATTCTCCTGAACTTGCATAGCCGTATTCGGAAAGAAGTTCAGAAATAACCTTAATTGCTTCCCTTGCTGTTTTTGCTCTCTGAAGTGTAATATATATCAGGCTTCCGTAATCGATAATGCCCTCAGGATCCACCATTCCGTCAATTCCTCCGTAAGTTGTTTCTCCTATGGCAAGCTGATGTTCATTCATATTTCCTACAACTGAATAAGTATGAGGAACCTGTTTTATTCTTCCCAGAAATTTCCCGGTATCCCATTCGTAAACATCCAGCAATGCACCATCAGGATAATCTCTTGCCGGACGGTAATAAAGCTCACCATAAAGTACGTGTGAATCAGCTGAATAGGTGATCATAACCGATCCGTTTTTCGAAGCGCCTTTAGTCACTATAAAATTTGTGCAGGCATTTGTTGTCTGATCATTGAAAAATGTTACAACCAGAATTGTCAGAAGTATTGCACTTAGTTTTCTCATAAGGATTTTATTCAATTTAATTCTTAAGATGTTTTTAGTTGGCAGTTGGCAGTATGAAGTTGGCAAATCAGGAAAATAATTTGCCAACTGCTTTTTGCCAACTGCCAACTTATTATCATCCGCAAAGTTAAAAAGTCAGGAATGATTTCAAAATGATGTCATACCATTTTGAGGATATTTATGATTTTCATTATCTTTTCTGTGTCAGCTACTTTTCTCGTATATCCGGATATTTCAGGGAATCCTCCCATCGGTATTCCCTCACGACGGAAGATCATTTTGCTGTCCACAGACGATCGTCCGCTAAGGTGAAATTCCTTTGCTCCCGTAAGTTCAGCAATCATAGCAATATTTAAATCATCAAGTCCGCTTCCGGGCATAATAATAATCCTCTCTCCTGCAATTCTGACCAGCCGGCTTATGAGTTCTGCCCCTTCCACTGCAAAATTCTTTTGTCCGGAAGTAAGGATCCTGTTTGCTCCTGTCTTTATAATATCTTCCAAACCTTTCACAGGATCGGAGCACAAATCGAAAGCCCTGTGAAAAGTAACAGCCATCGGAGCTGCCGCTTCAACAAGATATTTTGTCCTGTCAATATCAACTGTTCCATCCGCTTTAAGCAGGCCTGTTACTATACCGTCTGCTACAAGCTCCTTGCAGATCTCAATATCTTCCAGCATTATATCAAATTCCTGCCGGGAATAAAGAAAATCTCCTCCTCTAGGCCGAATCAGTACATGAACACCGATATTCAGATTTTCAATTGCACAGGCAATAGTACCATATGAAGGGGTTGTACCGCCTTCAGCAAGGTTGTCGCATAGTTCTATCCGGTCAGCGCCTGCGGACTGAGCATTAATTGCCGATTCCAGATTGTCAACACAGATTTCAAGCTTGAATTTCATCGTCAATTTTTCAGAATTCACTAAAAATACCGTTTTTTTCCTTATAATTGTGCAGATCAAATCCTAATTATTATGAAGCCTACACTATTAGTTCTAGCAGCAGGAATGGGGAGCCGGTATGGAGGTAATAAACAGCTCGATGAAGTCGGACCCTCAGGTGAAACAATTATAGATTATTCGATTTATGATGCCATCAGAGCCGGCTTTGGTAAGATAGTTTTCGTTATTCGTCGCGATCTGGAAGCACAGGTGAAGGAAAGGTTTTTTGAAAAGCTGAAGGGTAAGATTGAACTTGATTATGTTTTCCAGGAAATTACAAAAGTACCCGAAGGGGCAAAAATAGCTCCCGACAGAGCCAAACCATGGGGAACAAGCCATGCAGTACTTGTTGCTTCAGAAAAAATTAAAGAACCCTTCGGTGTCATCAATGCCGATGATTTCTATGGGTATGATTCACTTAAAATCCTACGTGATTTCCTTGTAAATGACAAGGATCCTGAGTGTTATTGCATAGTTGGTTATAAGCTTGGTAATACACTCTCCGAACATGGTTACGTGAACCGCGGTGTATGTAATGTCGATTCCGGAGGCCTCCTGAAGAATATTGTTGAAGTCCTGAAGATTGAAAAGACACCGGACGGTGCAAAAGCACCAGCACCTGACGGTACTGAACAACTTTTTAACGGGAGTGAAATAGTTTCGATGAACCTCTTCGGGTTCAAACCCGGTTGTTTTGATATCCTGAAAGAAGATTTCGGGAATTTCATTGAAAAGAACGGAATGGATATCAAGTCGGAATTACTTATTCCGGCTACTCTCGACAGGTATATTGCCAAAGACGCGATACGTATTAAAGTACTGATGAGCAACGACAGATGGTTTGGAGTAACTTACCGCGAAGATAAACCTTTCGTTGTCGACAGTATCCGGAAAATGGTAGGGGATGGGGTTTATCCGGAGAGGATATATCAGTAGGAAGTTTGGAGTTTGGAGTTTGGAGTTACATCTACGTATTAAAAAGGCTATGTTATGAATTATGCAACATTGCTTATATTTATTAACCTCATAAATAGCTTATTGGACAGAGGGTTAATATATCCCATCTTAGACCTGACTCCAGTGGAAGGAGCGCAAAGCCTTTCCCCCTTGGGGGAAACGGGAAAGGGGGTTTAAGCAGAATAGTTGCGATATAAATCATAACATAGCCATTAAAAAACGTAGGATTTCTTACCATTTGAAATTACACGTATATGTGCTGACGTTATTCCTGTTGTCAGTTACTTTCATTGACAGGTTATGATTTGTCCCTTTTGTAATACGGCCGGGATCAAATGTGTATGTAAGCAGACTGTTTTTAAGATCATATTCAAAGAGAGCCCATTTGCCATCGATTGTGGGTTCATAGGACTTTATTCCCGAGAGATTATCGGTGATCCGTATCCGGATTTCCTTCCTGGATGAAATATCTGCCCCCGGAACGAGTCCGTTTGCAGTAATTACAGGAGGTACTGTGTCAATGCCAACATAAAACCTGCCGAAAGAGCTTGTCTCAGCATTTATAAAGCCCTCAGCCATTTTTCCTGATAAAGGGACCCTCGATCCGTCATCTCTTAACATGACTATCAGCAACCTGGATTCTTTTCCCGCAGGAACGGTAACCGGTTTGATTGAAAGGGAATATGATCTTTGCAGTGGTGTAAACTTATTGTGCACGTGATGCAATTCAGAGTACATTCCCGGCCCGGGAGGTTCTTTCCTGTAAAGGAACCTGAGAGTGTCATAGAGAGCTCCCGCAGGTATTGATACTGCAATATTACCGGCCCTGAACCTGTTTGCCCTGTTATAAGGCATTAAAATAGAATTTGGTTCCACATTGTCGGGAACCACTGCTTTTACAGGTGCTTCACTTTTTACAGGAAATGATAATATTGATAAATTATTATGCACATCCCTGATCTCAATTAAAACATGGTGAACTTTATTATCGTTGAAATTGTATATTCCCCTTTTAACAACGTTTTCATAAGTACTTAGCCTGTTGTTAGGAAGAAGATAAGTCCTTTCAAAATATACTCTGTCTCTTATATAGGTCTCATAATCAATATGACTGTTAATGTATCTCGACTCAGCAAAAGAGAACTCATCCATTACATTCCTGAAGATCGTATTACTGTCTATTTTCACTTCAACAGAATAAACTGCACACTTGTTATAGCTGTCATTTAGCAGATCATAGGTTTTAATTCCGAATCCTGCCATGCCGCTTATCCTTATTTCATTCTCAGCCGGTATATAGAAATTTCCATGACCACCTGATAAGTCAATCTTTTTTATTGCGTTGCGACCATTGATGAGTGTGTTTTTGCCCAGGGGATAAATTGCAAGCTTCTCAAATACAGGTTCAATATTATCACCTGTCCCGAATTCAAACAGAAGCGGATTTACAGGCTTCTCCGAATCGGATTTCCTGATCTCATAATGCAGGTGAGGTCCTGATGATCCTCCTGTATTGCCTGAATAAGCAATAATATCGCCCTGTTTAAAAACAAATTTATCACTTACCGGAAATATCGAAACTGAAAAGCTCTTTTTTTCATACTGATAATCGGTAACATATTTTTCAATTTCCGGAATGAAACGGTCAAGATGTCCAAATACTGTCGAATATCCCGATGAGTGTCTGAGGTAAAGTGCATTTCCAAATCCTCCCGGCGTAATACTTATCCTGTAAACATATCCGTCGGCCGGAGCAACAATCTCCTTTCCGATAACGCCCTGGGTTTTAATGTCTATTCCCGAATGAAAATGATCAGCCCTCAGCTCCGCGAAATTGGCGGACAGAGCCAATGGTATTTTAACGGGAGAGATAAATTTAGTCTTGTCTTTAGGGGTGTCTGTTAATGAATTGAAATACAAAAAGATGATAACTAATAAATTTATAATAGACATTATATTGCAGTTTTCTGATTACGTATTGCAAAACTAAGCATCTGACGCAGTTGAGCAAACTATTTGGATCAATTTTTTGAAAATTTGATTAACAATGATTAACTTTGCACTAAAGATTTTGATATGTCCGGTGATCTTTATGAAGAATTAAAACTTTTAAACAAAAAACTGGATGAGTTGTTAATCAGGTATGCTTACCTGAAAGACGAGAATCAGAATCTTAAGAAAGCTGATGAAGATTTAAAAAATATTCTTCAGGAGAGAGAGAACAGAATAAAGGAACTTGAAATTAAGTACGAGAGGATTAAGTTATCAGGAGCACTGTTGGGTGATGGAGGGAATGCCGGTGAGGCGAAGAGGAAGATTACTGATTTAGTGCGGGAAATTGACAGATGTGTTGCTCTTTTAAACAGATAAAATATAGCAATGGATGATAAGCTTTCGATCAGGGTTAATGTGGCTGACAGGTATTATCCATTGAAAGTGGAACGGGAAAATGAAGAGAAGATCAGGAAAG
>CAZWUB010000017.1:3991-37806 GCA_964637415.1 uncultured Rikenellaceae bacterium | reverse complement strand
ACATCTTTTTGTATATTCACCCCGACATAAACACTGAACCTATGCAACAGACTGGAAAATTCTTAATAGTGGCCGGAATAATCCTTGTTATTGCAGGTCTCATTGTTTATTTTGCAGGCAACAAATTAAACTGGCTGGGGCATCTGCCGGGTGATATCAGGATAGAAAAGGAGAATGTGAGATTTTATTTCCCCATCACAACAATGATAATCCTGAGCCTCGCATTATCAGCCATTGTTTACATTATAAGAAAATTCTTTTAAATTAACAGTTACGGTAAATATCCTTCTCAGAACATGGATAGCCCTTTAAGAGTTTGTGGTTAATCGGATAACTTACTCAAACACAAAGAGCACTAAGGAAATCACTAAGAGCACTAAGGAAATTAATAAGAACACGAAGGAAAACAATAAATTAAGTACAATTAATCTCAATATCTCTATTCATGCGTGAAATGAAGAAACTTCTTTTGCTGATCATCATATCAGCCCTCACACTCTCAGCCTCATCACAGACAAAAAGATCCCTCACTATTGATGATCTATCCACCTGGAACAGGATAACAGAAAGCGTTATATCAGATGACGGATCACTCTGCGGATTCACATTTGAACCATGGGATGGTGATCCTTCAATTAAGCTTTATAATAACAAGGGCAATGAAAAAGTTACGTTCTCAAATGCTTCCGGAATAAAGCTGACTTCTGATTCCCGTTTTATGATCTTTACTATCACAACACCAAAATCAAAGGTCACTGAACTTAAGCTGAAAAAGACCAAAAAGGAAGATATGCCGGTCAACAGCCTGGGAATTTTTGATGTAAATAAAAATTCGACCGATACAATTAAGCGGATTAAAACTTTTAAAGTGCCTGTTAAATGGCCGGGATGGCTTGCATATCAGTGTGAACCGGCAAAGGCAGAAATGTCAAAGGAAAAGAACAACCTGCAGAAAGCTGACACATCTTCTGCAAAAAATAAAACTTCAAAGCCGAAGGCTGAATCTGAAGATAACGGTTATCATCTGGTCATAAGAAGCCTTTCTGAAAAGACCAGTGATACAATTAAGTTTGTTACAGGCTATGTTCTGGCAGAAGAGGCCCCGGTGCTTATATGTTCGACCACGGGAGATGATAAAGATGCTGAACCAGGAGTGATTGTTATCAATCTCGAAAAGAAGAACCGTACAGATTTATTTAAAGGCAAAGGTAAATTCAAACAGCTCACAATCACAAAGGATGGCAAACGGGCAGCCTTCCTTATCAATTCTGATTTAAAAGATAAAACAGGCAATTCCTATTCCCTGTTCTGGTGGAACGGTTCAGGAAATGCACTCCTGGCTGCAAATCAGGGTACCCCGGGAATCCCTGAAAAATGGATAATCAACGAAAATGCAAGGCTGACATTTGCCGAAAAAAGCAACAGACTTTTTTTCGGTACTTCCCCGGAATATCAGATCAAAGACACTACCGTTCTTGAAGAGGATCGCCCGAATGTGGATGTATGGCATTATGCCGAAGGTAAACTGCATACTGTTCAGCTCGTCGATAAGCCCCGTGATATAAACAAATCCTATATGGCGGTTTTTCATTGTGACAATAAAAAAATAGTCCAGCTTACAACAAAGGAAATGCCCGAAGTCCAGTTAATTGATAAAGGTGATTCTCCAAAAGTGCTGGCAATGTCGGATCTGTCCTATCAGCTGGAATCGATGTGGGAAGGCAGCCCCGGACCAAATGATGTCTGGCTGATCGATCTCATGACGGGTACACCTCAGAAGATCAAAGAAAATTATAAGGCAAGAATCCGTTCTTCACCTGCCGGTAAATTTCTGTACTGGTATCACAGCTCCGACAGCTCATGGTACACTTATGATATTGCTGCCGGACAGGAATACAGGCTCACGACACCAGAGGTCCTTCCCTGCCATGATGAACTTAATGATGTCCCCAATGTTGCATCATCTTACCCTCCGGCCGGCTGGCTTAAGGACGATAAAGCATTTCTGATATCTGACAGATACGATTTATGGTCGCTTGATCCCAAAGCAGAAAAGCCTCCCGTAAACATTACAATGAATGGCCGTAAAACAGTAACAACCTATAATCTCATCGACTTTGATACTGAAAATGACTATATTGATCCTACTGTAATACAATACCTTAATGCTTTTAATGAAAAGACAAAAGGAAACTCATTTTTTTCAATTGATCTCAGGAAGAAGAATCCGCCTGTTGAACTTTTGGGAGGAGATTTTCGTCTGGGAAGGCCTGTTAAAGCAAAGAATTCATCATCCGTTCTTTATACAATGGAAACTTTTAGTTTGTTTCCCGATTATTACATTACCGATCTCTCATTTAAGAACAACAGGAAGATAACCGACGCCAATCCTCAGCAAAAGGATTTTCACTGGGGTACTGCCGAGCTTGTCAGATGGACATCCCTTGACGGTAAGGAAATTGAAGGGTTATTATATAAACCTGAGGGATTCGATCCTTCACGGAAGTATCCCATGATAGTAAACTTTTATGAAAAAAGTTCATCGGGGCTTTATGGCCATCACATTCCCGAACCGGGCAGGTCGACAATAGATTATCATTATTATACAGGCAATGGTTATCTGATCTTCAATCCTGATGTATATTACATTGACGGCTTCCCTGGCCAGAGCGCCTTTAATTGTGTGATGCCAGGAATAATGTCACTTATTCAGAAAGGATTTGTTGATGAAAAGAGGATTGGTGCCCAGGGTCATTCATGGGGAGGGTACCAGGTTGCCTACCTTGCAACGCGGACAGATCTTTTTGCAGCAATAGAATCAGGGGCTCCTGTTGTAAACATGTACAGCGCGTACGGTGGAATAAGATGGGAAACGGGTCTGAACCGATCCTTTCAGTATGAGCATCAGCAGAGCCGTATCGGAGCATCAATCTGGGAAGCCCCCGATCTTTACTGGGAAAATTCCCCATTATTCTCCATGGAAAAAGTAAAAACTCCCATACTGATAATGGCAAATGATAAAGACGGACATGTTCCATGGTGGCAGGGAATTGAGTATTTCATTGCCCTGCGAAGGCTTGGGAAACCTGCCTGGCTGCTTAATTACAACGGAGAACCTCACTGGCCGCTCAAACATCCGAATAAGGTCGATTTTCAGAAACGAATGGCACAGTTCTTCGCTCATTATCTGAAGGGAGAACCTATGCCTCGGTGGATGAAAGAAGGTATCCCTGCAACAGAAAAGGATTTTACTCTGGGATATTAATGAACCTTTCGGTTAAAAAATGGTTATTTCAGAAAATTAGTAACAAACTTGTATTATTTAGACCCCTTGTGTATCCTTTGTGAACTTTTAAGAATTAAAAAGACTATAAAAACAAGTAAAAAATGACAGATTTCGAATATTACAATCCCGTCAGGATCTTCTTCGGAAAAGATCAGATTGCAAAAATTGCCGGGCAGATACCTGCCGGCAGTAAAGTAATGCTCCTTTATGGTGGTGGCAGCATCTTCAAAAACGGTGTGCATGAACAGATCACCGATACCCTCAATGACTTTGATCTGACAGAATTCGGGGGTATTGAACCCAATCCTTCCTATGAAACCTGCATGAAAGCAGTAGAGCAGATAAAAGCTGAAAAAATTGATTTCCTGCTTGCTGCCGGTGGAGGATCGGTAATTGATGCCACAAAGTTCATTGCGGCAGCTGCAAAATACTCCCAGGGTGATCCATGGGACATACTTGCAAAGGCAGCTCCCGTGCAGGATTCATTACCGATAGGTGTCATTCTTACGCTTCCGGCAACTGGGACAGAAATGAACAGGAATGCAGTAATAAGCCGTAAATCAACAGCCGAGAAACTTGCCTTTTCATCTGTTCATTCGCTGCCCCGGTTCTCTGTTCTTTTACCGGAAGCAGCCGGCTCACTGCCCAAAAATCAGGTTGCCAATGGTGTTGTCGATGCTTTTGTTCATGTTATTGAACAGTATCTTACATATCCTGTAAGTGCACAAATCCAGGATCGTTTTGCAGAATCAATACTTTTAACACTTATTGAAGAAGGTCCTAAAGCATATGCCAATCCTGCTGATTATGAAGCGATGTCGAACCTGATGTGGAGTGCCACAATGGCCCTTAATGGTTTAATTTCCTGCGGTGTTCCGGGTGACTGGTCGGTTCACAGCATTGGACATGAGCTTACTGCGCTTCACGGTATTGATCATGCAAGGACACTGGCCATAGTATTGCCCGGATTATGGAAAGTGCTTAAGGAAGAGAAAAAAGATAAACTTCTGCAATATGGTGAGCGGGTTTGGAAAATAACCGAAGGTACAGAAGATGAAAGAATTGATCTGGCAATCAGAAAGACTGTCGATTTCTTTGAATCTCTCGGTATCCGGACGAGACTGAGTGATTATGATGTACCCCGCGAAACAATCGATAAGATCGTCAGACGGTTTGAAGACAGAAAATGGCTCAGTCTGGGTGACAGGGGACTAACAACACCTTCAGCAACAAGGAAAGCTCTGGAATATCAGTATTGATTTTTCACAACACAGGTTTTCTTTTCAGCCAGGCGTCAGGTACATGGATAATACAAATATTCATTGACCTGTTATCCTCCGAAAGCATTGCGGACTGTATTTCTATTTTTGTACCATCATCACTGAATGTTGGATGAGGATGATCTGCAGCTGTCATTTTATGGCCTGTTGAAAGCAGGATCATTTCACTTGTTCGCCTGTCGATAAGGTATATTCCCCTTGAGAAATCATCTCCCACGGCGAACCTTCCGTCAGGTGATCCATGGACATGCCATAATCCGCTTCCTGATGGAGTCTGCCCGGCTATAAATATTTCGCGAGTTCTGAAATTCACAATCCCAAGACCTGTCGGCTTTTCTCTAGTTCCCGATGGACCCCATTCAACCTCCTGGCCCGGATTTTTCGGATCCGGTTTATCTCCGGGTGCTCCTATCTTTCTGTGACCCATGATCGCTATGGCAACCTCATCTTTCGTGATAATGGCTTCGTGGGTTACCCATTCATATTCTGATTCGGGATAAAGAGGTCTTAAATCCGTACCATCAGACATAACTGTCCATGTCCGCTGAGGTGCTTTTCCTCCTGTTTCCCAGCAAAAGACTATTTCCCCGGGAACCCATGGATTAGTTTGGATATGACCGACCTGGAACGGAACTGAAACCACATAACCACATTCGCCTGTCCTGATATTCATCTTACCAATGCCTGCCGGTCCGGCACCCATCTTTCTCGGACCGAAGTTCTCTTCGATTTTTGTTCCTTCAGGCAGATGTTTTGCGGCTTCTTCCCTGCCAACCCTGAAATAAACCCATTCCTCATCAGCATCGAGAGCCATATCACCTCCCGCTCCCATTTCTGCAGGAGTGGTACCACATACCCGCTGATAAGCCGAAGCTTCCTTTAATCTGCCTGATTCGCTGTCGGCAAAAAGTTTTGCGAGATCGACTTCTATGATCTGAACAGGACCACCAAACCTTGGTCCGCCTTCCTGACGCGGAGTTCCTCTCATGAAATAAAGCTTCATTGATTTCCTTGCTACATTCAGCATCCCCATAAACCCTCCTTCACTGACCTGAACGATAACTCCTGTATGTTCATTGACTGCCATTGCCTCTCCTTTTGCCCTGTTGGATCTGAATATCACCCAGTTGCCATCCGCAGTCCATTGGTTATGTGTCTGATAGATCTTAGAATCACCGGCCGGTGTACTCGTAAGAAATGTGAGTCTGGCGCCGGTAACAGGGTCGGTAATCTCTTTCTTTTCTGACGGAAACCTGGTACCGATCTGAGCTGAAGAGCAGTGAATCTGCAATAGAAAAATTGCCAGTGTACATGCTGATTTAAAAAATTGTATTTTCATTTTAATTTTGTAGTAATTTATTTAATTGATAATTAATGAATTATTTCAAGAAACCCACCCCTACCCCTCCCAGGAGGGGAATCCGGGGGTCTGTCTCCTCATCTCCCCATCTCCCTCTCCCCTCATCTCCCCCTCCGTCTCTTCATCTCTCCGTCTCTTCGTCTATCCGCCTCTTAGTCCCGTAGCTCCTTCCTGCCCTCTGCCCTCTGCTCTGTGCTCTGAGCCCTGTGCCTTTGCGCCCTTACACCAGTTTCTTATACTTAATTCGCACCGGTGTTGTGTCTGCAACTCTTTTCTTATAATTTTCCTCGTACTCGGAATAGTTACCCTCAAACCAAACCACCCTTGAATTACCTTCAAAGGCGAGCATATGTGTAGTAATACGGTCAAGGAACCATCTGTCGTGAGAAATTATTACAGCACATCCCGCAAAATTTTCAAGTCCTTCCTCCAGGGCACGCAGTGTATTTACATCTATATCGTTAGTGGGTTCGTCAAGAAGCAGAACGTTGGCTCCCGATTTAAGTGTCAGGGCCAGATGAAGTCTGTTTCTTTCGCCGCCTGAGAGTACACCGCATTTCTTTTCCTGATCGGCTCCCGTGAAATTAAATCTTGCCACATAAGCCCTGGCATTAACAAGACGGTTTCCAACCATTATATCATTCTGCCCTCCGGAAATCACTTCATATACACTTTTTGAGAGATCGATCGCTGAATGAGACTGGTCGACATATCCCAGAGATACTGTTGGTCCCACTTCGAATGATCCTTTCGTAGCCTCCTCCTGTCCCATTATCATCCTGAAGAGAGTTGTTTTACCGGCTCCGTTGGGACCAATAACACCTACAATACCGTTGGGAGGAAGGTTGAAATCAAGATCTTCAAAAAGAAGTTTTTCATCAAATGATTTGGCAACATGTGAAGCCCTTATAACCTTATCGCCCAGTCTGGGTCCGTTTGGAATAAATATCTCCAGCTTTTCTTCTTTCTGCTTAACATCCTGGTTAAGAAGATTTTCATAAGCGCCCAGACGGGCTTTTGATTTTGCATGCCGGGCTTTTGGTGACATCCTCACCCACTCCAGCTCTCTTTCCAGGATCTTTCTTCTTCTGACATTTCCTTTTTCTTCAATTTCAAGGCGCTTTGCCTTCTGTTCCAGCCAAGAAGAATAGTTCCCTTTCCATGGCAGTCCTTCTCCCCGGTCAAGTTCCAGTATCCATCCAGCAACATTATCGAGAAAATATCTGTCGTGGGTTATACAGATCACCGTACCTTTATATTGTTTCAGTGTCGTTTCGAGCCATTGTACCGACTCAGCATCGAGGTGATTTGTTGGTTCATCAAGAAGAAGAATATCCGGCTGGCTCAGGAGAAGACGGCATAAAGCGACGCGACGTCTTTCTCCCCCGGAAAGGACATTTACCTTTGCGTCACTGTCAGGACATCTTAGAGCATCCATTGCCCTTTCGATCCTGTGTTCGATATTCCACCCGTCATGATATTCGATCTTTTCCTGTAACGCAGCCTGTCTGTCCATAAGTTGTTGCATCTTTTCAGGATTTTCAAATACCTCCGGTTCGCCAAAGCTGTTGTTAATTGCTTCGAACTCCTGCATCAGATCCATGACCTCCTTAACACCTTCCGAAACAATTTCTTTCACAGTACCTGTTTCATCGATCAGAGGATCCTGTGCCAGATGCCCGACAGAATAACCGGGTAAAAAGGTTACCTGTCCCTGATATTCCTTTTCAATTCCGGCAATTATTTTCAAAAGGGTTGATTTCCCTGATCCGTTCAATCCGATGATGCCGATTTTTGCTCCGAGGAAAAATGAGAGTGAGATATCCTTGAGAACCTGCCGGTGAGGCGGATAGGTTTTTCCTACCCGGTGCATACTGAATATTATTTTGTTGTCGTCAGCCATTTAGTCAATTTTAAAAACTGCGATAAATATAATAAATACAGGGGCATTCCATAGAATGCCCCTGCATCATTGTAACGGTTATTCACAAATTATTTCAGACCGTTGTATTATTTACGGTCCATCTCTTTTCGAACAATTTTATTGTATCATCCTGTAGCAGTACCCAAAGGGAATAAACACCCTTCAGTGTACCTATAGGGATGTTAAGGCAGCCAAGGGCTGCAACAACTATAATCAGGTAACGTGCCCACGATTGGAAGGAGAGTAATCCTATTCCTCCCACCAGACCCAATGTGGACAGAAATCCGATCAGGAGAGGCAGGCTTACCGACAGAAATCCGAGGACCATCTGCGGTATTTCATCATTTCCCACAAAACCCTTTGCGAACCTGAGGGCAACAAAGGCAGCAACAGCTCCGATCAGGCCAATAAACCCAAAACCAATATGTATTGCCCCGACCACGACTACATGTTTTCTCATTTTAGAATCTTCCATGACATTTAGAATTTATTCTGTTAACTATTATTTTCATTCCTGATTAAATGACTTGCAATTTAACGAATTGATGCATCTTTTTTTATAAAAGAATATAAATGCAACCTTTTTAATTGTTATTCGTTCTATTCATGAATAGTTAATAATTTTGTACTGAAACCAGACCAAAATGAAGAGAAAGATTCTTTTCGCTGCTTTGTTCATATTTCTTGCATGGGCTGCATCATCGTGTGAAGATCTCATGCAATGCAAAAAATGCAGACTTGTTTCAACCGATTCCTCCACCAACGAGGTCATTATAGATCCAAATGAAACAGAATACTGTGGTGCAAGTCTGATAGCAATTGAGGCGGCACGTCCCGTAGTAGTAGGGACAGTTAGCACGGAATATGTTTGCCGTTAATACCGTACTCCGATTACAGTCACATCATCCACCTGGGGATTTGAACCCTTCCAGTTTTCAAATATTTCATTCAGTTTTTCTCCCTGCTGAAGCATAGGCATTCCGGCAATTGACATCAATGTTTCTTTCAGCTGAGGGGACATGAATTTCCTCTTCAGCCGGCCCCCGAACTGGTCTGCGTATCCATCGGAAAATATATAGAAAGCATCACCTTTACGTAGTTCAATCCTGTGAAGTGTAAACGGCTGCATTTTGTGATGTATTGATGCAGGCATTTTATCAGCCCTGTAATGTCTGAGCTCGCTTCCCCTGACAAGATAGAGAGGACTGTTTGCTCCTGCATACCACAGGATATTCTGATCAAAATCGACCGTGCAAACTGAGATATCCATACCGTCCTTCACTGATCCGTCATCTTCATACTGGTTCAACGATTTAATGACCCCCTGCCTCAGGTTATCTATGATCTCATCGGGCATCAGGATATGTTTTCCGTTAACAATCTCATTCAGCAATGTAACCCCGAGCATGCTCATAAATGCCCCCGGGACTCCATGACCGGTACAGTCGGCAGAAATGATCACCTGTTTGTTTCCCTGGGTGCTGGTCCAGTAAAAATCCCCGCTCACAATGGCAAGTGGTTTATAAAGAACAAAATGCTCCATTCTGTCGCTGAACAGTTCAAGAGATGGCATTAGAGCTGCCTGTATCCTCTGGGCATATCCGATGCTGTCTGTTATATGCTTTTTCTGGTAAGCAATCTGATCCCGTTGTGCTGACGCCAGATCGCGTTGCTGTGCAATTTCATCCCGCTGCATCGATATTGTACGGTTCTTCTCTTCAAGTTCTGCATTTGCTTCTTTCTTGATAATGTAACTTCTGTAAATAAAATAACCCAGAATACTCACGAGTAATAGTGCAACCAGAGCCGACCAGAGGATAATTTTCTGCTTTTCAATAGCTTCAAGCTGAAGGGTGATTTTCTTTTCCTGTTCTGAAATCAGAGAAACCTGATCATTAATCCTCAACAGCTGATCCTTTATTTTAGCTTTCTGATTTTCAAGGGTATCCTTCTGAACCTGAACTTCCTTCTGCTGGTCGGATATTATTTTTTTCTGAATAGAAATTTCCTCCAACTGTCTTTTGATCTGTGCTGACTGATGACCGAGGACTTTCTGCTTCTCTCCGAGCATCTTTTCTTTAACAATTATAGCATTATCGAGACTATCAAGGAGGATCTTCTGGTTCAGGATCTCCTGTCTCTGATAGTTTATTGTGTCAATCTGATCCATGATCGTCTCTTTCTGAACTTCAATTTCCCTGCTTGCAATTCCGAAAAGGTTTTCCCAGTCCTCCTTCGTTTTGACCGCCATAAAAAGTACTTCCTGAGGAACGCTCATGCCGGCATCTTTAACCATTTCCTCGTTAATGTCGTATTGAGGCTTCCCCTTCACAACAATGAAATTTATCATTGACTCCCTGAATTCATAACCCTCAGTTATCAGCATAGTCTGGTGGCCTGCAATCCTGGATTTTACTAAATCAAGATCATGTCCCGAATTCTTACTGAGGTAAAGAACCTGTGTGTGTGTAATACTTTCAATATTTTTGAATCCGACAATAACGACAGGTTTTTGTTGTATGGTTTTCCGTGTTTTTGCCAGGTTTCCAAGCTCATAGATAAGATCATAATCCCCCAGCAGAACACCTATTCTGAAATTGGACGAATCGGCAAAACCCGGTCCGTAACCGATATATTTTGAAAGATCAAAAATATATAAAGCCCGGGTCGGGTTGTCAAATTCCCTCTGGCAGTAAATGCTCTGATGAATTACCAAAATGGCCACAATAAGCATTCCTGTCCTGATTAAATGGTTCTGTCTTATCATTCTGAAAGGAATTTATAAGATAAAATTCAGGCAAATATATCACTGTTAAAAATAATAATGATTCCCCGGAATCCGTTAATGTTTGAATCGTGTTGAAAAAATGTTTATAAAAGCGCCCCTCTTAAAATTCATTCTCTAATAGTTGTCGTAATTTTACCAGAGCAATACAAAGTCTGAAAAAGGGTTGAAAACTAACGGTCTGAATCTTCAAGGCAAAACTGTCGTTGTAGTGGAAGATGATCTTCCATCTGCAAAATATTATGAGACCCTTCTCAGAAATACAGGAGCAGGTATAAAATTATTCCGCAACGGAAAAGATTTTGTCGATTTTATAAATGTCGGCAGGGAGAGGTTCGACCTGGTCTTTATGGATTTTCTTGTTCCTCTTGTCAACGGGATTGAATGCACAAGGATCCTCCGAAAATCATTGAAGAGTGTACCTGTGATAATGGTAACCGGTTATGCTTCCGAGCAGATGAAAAAAGAAGCCTTTCTTGCCGGGTGCAATGAGTATGTCCTTAAGCCTATATATCCTGAGTTCATTTACAATCTTCTCGAAAAATATCTTTCCGAAAAGGTTTACCAGCAGTCATATATTGATTAATCCCGTCTGTTATTGCCCGGATGGGACCTGCATATTCATATATGTTGTATAGTAGCCAGTTACCTTATTGTTAATAGATTCGGCCAGTTCAGTCATACCTGCATCGCTGCAGGCATCGGCAATTCTTGAAGTGAACTGTATTGCCAGCTGTATCTCATAAAGAGCCGAACTTATAATATAAGGATCCTGTTTCAGATAATAATCAAGCTGTTCATAGTAGTGATTACAGAAATCATTGGTCAGACTTACTGCCTTATCAGTAT
Source organism: uncultured Rikenellaceae bacterium (assembly GCA_964637415.1). Classification (GTDB taxonomy): domain Bacteria; phylum Bacteroidota; class Bacteroidia; order Bacteroidales; family VadinHA17; genus LD21. Next base: position 26,322 of record CAZWUB010000017.1, on the reverse strand, counting down.
TTCCTGCAATAAAATAGCCTTCAATTATATCGGGGAAATAAGGATCATAGGGGACATTTGACAGAGGAAGTACTTCCATACAACGGTCAAGCACCTGAACAGCTTTTTCATTTTTCCCCTCACTTACGAGTTCCTTTGCCAGTCTTGCATAGCTGAGTCTTGCCCTTACAACCGTAATTGTCCGCCTGTGATTATAATCAATATTTACTTTCTCATCATTGGCGCCACCCCAGACGAATTTATTCATCATATTTTCATAAAGGATATCTGTTTCTATCCGTCCGTAATCGACCCAGCTCCTGTTTTCCGATTTTATTGGTACCAATCTGTAAGCCAGGCCTTCGAGCTGAAAATATTCCTCAAGCCCCAGTGCGTCGTTATGATATCCTGTAACGTAATAAAGCGGTCTCTGCCAGTCGTTATGTGCCAGAATATCGAGTACTATAAGCTGACTTTTCAGGATGGAACTGCCTTTCAGCTTAATATCGATATAAGGAACTATTTTTGCTGAGTCTTCAGGACTTACGGTTCCGGAAGCAAGCACCTTTTTGGCATCAACGGGGATCCTTATAGTCCTTGAAGGAATGATGTCAAGTACTTCGGTTGCAGAAACCTGGACCTTTGTTCCGGGGTTATCGCTGTTGACCCAGTCAATAATTGTAGCAATATCAACAGGATCTTTTGTTTTTTCGATGATGAAAACCTGGTTATTAATTCCGTCATAATATTTTTTAACAGGAAGGGTAACCGGAAGGGGATCTGATTCGTAAACCTTCATTTTCATCTGGTCAATATACCAGTCTGTATTCAGCAACATAAGGTTACAAACTCTTACGTCTGTTCTTTTGCCTTCGACTTCCTGTGCATACCACAAAGGGAATGTGTCGTTATCGCCGTTCGTGAACAGTATCGAATTCGGAGCGCATGATTCAAGGTAATTAAATGCAACATCACGCCCCAGATATCGTCCGGATCTGTCATGATCATCCCAGTTTTCCGAAGCCATTATCACCGGGACAAAAGTGAGGCATAATAAGCCGGCAAGAGGAGCTGCAATTTTCTTACTGATCAGTTTAGCCAGTCCCTCATACAGGGCAAGCACACCCAGGCCTATCCAGACCGAGAAGAAATAAAATGATCCAACGTAGGCATAATCCCTTTCCCTGGGCTGATTGGGGTATTGGTTAAGATAGATAACAATTGCTAGACCTGTCATAATGAACAGAAGCAGAATTATCCACCAGTTTTTGTTATCCCTGTTAAGATGATAAAACAAACCTGCAAGGCCGAGAAGGAAAGGAAGGAGATAATATTTATTTCTTGAAGGATCATCCTTCTGTCCCGATGGTAAATCGTATGTTCCGACCCTTGGTTCGTCGAGGAATTTCAGCCCTGTTATCCAGTTCCCGTTTAATGCACCCCCTGTTCCCTGGTTATCATTTTGTCTTCCCGAGAAGTTCCACATGAAATACCTGAAGTACATATATCCGAACTGATAAGAGAACATGAATTTCAGGTTTTCACTGTAACGAGGTTTTTTTACGATTGTCTTCTCCCCCGACTGGTCAGTAACCTGTAGCGGGATGCCGTTATTACCTCCCCATTCCTGGTATACTTCAGCATGATCGGCCTGCTGATCGCTCCACATCCTTGGGAAAAGAGTAAAGAATCTTTCGTCATATACCCGCTCAAGATCCCTGTGGGTTATAATATATTTCCCATTCTCAAGTGCATAGACCGGTTTCCCTTCTTTATAATCAAGAACAGGAGCGTTGTAGTATGGTCCCCTTATAAGCGGCCTTTGTCCGTATTGTTCCCTGTTGAAATAATATAAAAGATTGAATGGATTTGAAGGATTGTTTTCATTCAATGGGGGTCCTGCCGAAGATCTTATCACAATTATTGCTGCCGATGAATATCCGATCATTATGACAGCGACAGCAGTCATGACGGTATTTAATGTCACCCGGCTCTTCCCGGCCAATAACCATATAATACCGGCTATTATTGCGAGAACCAGTAAATTTAAAATTGAAGAACCCGAGACCACCCAGACTCCGGTGAAAAAGATCGCTGCAATTGCGAAACCACTGTTTTTAATTCTGTTATCAGAATCAAGTGACATCCTGATTGCAATAACAAAAAGAACAATAAGGATGACAGAGTGAATTACCATTCCTGTGTTAGCAGGCAGCTTAAGTGTATTGACAAAGAAAAGATCGAACTTAGATGCTATTCTTACCATTCCTGGTATAATTCCCCACATCAGCAGGGCAAGAATAACGAATGAAACTGCGAGAGAAACAACAAGACCCTTCCAGGAAAATTCGGATTTTTTGAAATAGTAAACAAGCACAATTGCCGGCAGGGCAAGAAGGTTAAGAAGGTGTACTCCTATTGAGAGCCCCATAAGATAAGCGATCAGAATGATCCACCTGTCGGCATATTTTTCATCTGCAACATCCTCCCATTTCAGGATTGCCCAGAAAACAGCTGCGGTAAAGAATGAAGATGTAGCATATACTTCACCTTCGACTGCAGAAAACCAGAATGAATCAGAAAATGTAAATGCAAGGCTCCCGACAACTCCTGCTGCTGTAATTGAAATGATGTCAGTCATACTTACCTCATTCTCATTCCTGACTATTATCCGGCGGGCCAGATGGGTGATTGTCCAGAAAAGGAAGAGGATCGTGAAAGCGCTTGCAAGGGCCGACATGGCATTTACCATTGCAGCGACGTTTGAAACATTTCCTCCTGCAAAAAGTGTAAAGAATCTTGCCAGTATCATAAAAACCTGGCTTCCCGGAGGATGACCTATCTCAAGCTTATAAGATGATGCAATAAACTCCCCGCAATCCCAAAGGCTTGCAGTTGGCTCTATAGTAAGCAGGTAGGTGACTGCTGCAATTGCAAAGACCACCCATCCTGTAATGTTATTTATAAATCTGTATTGTTTCATCATTCAGCATTTTTGAACATCCTGCTTTTTGGATTTGCAGACGAAAGTACTGATTTTTTTGTTTATCGCGGGCATAAGTCCCAAACTCACTTAATTTGCTATTTTTGAGGATTATTTGTTCTGATGAAAATAAAACCGGGGTTAATATTACTTGTATTTCTTCTGATAACCGTTTCTCTCTCTGCCCAGTATTATAATACCGGTCAGGATCCTGCCAGACTAAAATGGCTGCAGATCAAAACGGACCGGTTTAAGATCATTTACCCGGAGAGGTTCGGGCAGGAAGGAATAGAATTCGCCCGTGCTCTCGACAAGGCATACACGAATATGTCGCCATTGTACAGGGCGGGAAAATTCAGGATCCCTGTCATTATCCATAATTACACAACTCAATCGAACGGATATGTTGCCTGGGCTCCTAAAAGGATGGAGATCTACCCTACACCAGAACAGGACGCCATACCACTTGACAACAATACACAACTGGCACTTCATGAGCTGACACATGTTTTCCAGATGGAAACGCTTAATGAAGGATTCTCAGGGGTAATGTCTGTCCTGCTTGGCCAGCAGTTCCCGGGAGTTGTTTCTGCTCTTGTGCCCCTATGGTTCATGGAAGGCGATGCCATATATAATGAATCTGTCTTTACCGGATCAGGCCGGGGAAGAAGTGCTGCATTTCAAAAATACCTAAAGGCTATTTCGGTTGAAAGAGGAAAAATGTTTAAGTATGATAAATTGCTGAACGGCTCCTACAGGCATTTTGTTCCGGATCATTATCAGACAGGTTTTCAGATGGTGGCATGGTCTCGCCTGAAATATGATCCTGAGATATGGAACAAGGCCCTCAGGTTTACAGCAAACGCACCTATGCTTGCCGATCCCTTATCCTTAAGCCTTTTACGAAATACTAAACGGGTTGAAAGAACGCTTGCCCGTGAAACCTTTGATTCCCTCGGAAAATTATGGAACGAGGAAAAAACGATAAATGATCCCCGTAATTATAAAATGCTGAATCCTCCAAAGCGGAAAAAATATATTAACTATTACAGCCCTGTTAAAATTGCTGAAAATACCTACGCAGCCATAAAAACATCACTTTCAGACCCACCCTCTTTTGTTATTATAAATACTTCCGACAGTTCCGAAAAAGTAATCCAGTCACCCGGAAATCTTTATCCTTTCGTGATTTCATGCGCGAGGAGGACTCTGGTATGGGTTGAATATCAGACTGATCCAAGATGGGCGAACAGAAATTATTCGGTTATAAAGCTGATGGATACCAGGAACAGGGCTATCCGGCAATTATCATGGAAGTCGAGATATATGTCAGCTGCCATTTCGCCTGATGCAAAAATGATAGCAGCAACCGAGAACACAATAAACAATCAGAATAACCTGGTACTTTTAAGCGCCTCAACGGGAAGAGTCATTAAAACCATGCCGGTACCGGAAAATGCTTATCTTCAGAAACCCCAGTGGTCAGAGGACGGATCAAAGATCTGTATGATCACACTTACAAGTAAGGGAGAAGGTATATTATCATTCCGCCTGGCAGACTGGTCGTGGGAAAAGCTAATCAAAGAAAGTTCAGTTGATTACCAGTCTGCTGTTTTAAGGCATGATTCCCTGTTCTTTGTCAGCTCAGTTTCGGGAACAGAGAATATCTATGTTCTTCCTCCTGATAAAAAGGTCCTGATGATAACAAATTCGGCTTTCGGAGCCACTGATCCGCTTCCTGAAGGAAACAGGATAGTCTTCACCGACTATTCATCATCGGGCAATAATATTTGCTTTACTACAATCAGTAAATATGAGAGCGGTTTATCAACCGGAAGTTTCAGAACTGCTCAGTATGAAGAAGGCTTATCAGCCGATGGAAAGAGATCTGCTTTTATATTAGACCGGATCAAACCGCCGTTAAGTGCAAATGAACCTGTTATATCACAGACATATACTCCTGTCAGATATAAAAAATGGCAGCATCTTCTGGGTTTCCACAGCTGGATGCCGTTTTATGCAGATGTAGAAGAGATCAAGGCGGATCCGCTGGCTATCAGGCCGGGCTTCACTCTTTTCAGTCAGAATCAGCTTAGTACACTGACCACTTCAACAGGGTATGAATATTTTGATAAGCTGCATAAGCTGCATTCCACGATAACATGGGAAGGATGGTACCCTGTTTACGAAGCCAGGATCGATTACGGTGACCGCCCGGCAATCTTTAAGCAGGACAATAATACCGCTGATCCGGCGGAAATTGATCCCGGCATTACTTTTACTAATACCCTGTCGCTGCCATTACATTTCTCTTCAGGTAAGTTCCACCAGTTCCTTCAGCCTTCATTCTCATCTGTGTATCAGAATAATTATATACATATCAGGGAGGAATCGAGGTATGATTACGGTCAGACCCAGCTCTCCGGCAGGATCTATTTTTATAATTCCCGCAATTCCTCAATGCGCGATATTTATCCCCGGCTTGCACAGATAGTTGATCTGAATTTTTCAATATTCCCCTGGGACAAGGAATTTTACGGATCAGTCACTTCCCTGCAGACTTCCTTTTTCTTCCCCGGTATTTTTCCGAACAATGTATTGAGGATAAGGTATGAAAATGAATTTCTGACTGCTGCCAAATTTCTGAGGCCGAACAGGATACATTTTCCGCGTGGTTACAAAAACATTATTTCTGAAGAGCTCAGCTTTGTATCATGCGATTACAAAGCACCGTTATTATATCCCGACCTTAATATCGGAAGTCTTCTTTATCTTAAGCGGATACGGGCAGGAATATTTTACGACTATGCCAGAGGGACAAATAATTATTATCTGCAAACACTGCCTTCCGGAGGTCTCGGAGTTGATTATATACACAAATATGGCGAATCATTCAGCTCTTATGGCGGAGAGATCCTTGCAGACTTTCATCTTCTGAGGATTCCTTATATGATCTCTGCAGGTGTTCAGGCAGCATGGTCGAAAGACCTTCAGTCACCCGTAATTGAAACTATTTTCAGCATTGATATTTATGGAATGAATATCGGAAGATCGGGACGAAACCGTGTCAGACTGTAATACTTCTTGCCGTAATCTTTATCAGCTCCCATGCTTTCTGAACATGGCCGAGGGTGACGTTAGTCTGGCCTGTGACCATCCTCAGGGTATATTTTCCGTTAAGCGCCGTATGTGAAAGGTATAATTTCCCGGAATCGTTCAGTGTATGGTTCAGCTTTTCATTTATAATATTAAGTGAGGCTTCATCTGAACCTTCGGGTTTATATCTGAAGCAGACTACATTTATTACAACAGGGGCAAGAATCTCAAAATCATTTTCCTGCCGTATCATTTCTTCAAGCTCCGATGCAATACGGATATGCTGTCTTATTTTATTCTGAAGCCCTTCGACCCCGTACGATCTGATCACACTCCAGAGCTTGAGTGCCCTGAACCGTCTTCCGAGAGGAATTCCCCAGTCGCGGTAATCGTTTACCCTGCCTCTGGTCCTTGTTTTAAGATATTCGGGAAGTATTTCGAAAGTTTTTATCAGTTGTGCGGCATCTTTTACAAAATATGCTGTGCAGTCGAAATTTGTAAACATCCATTTATGGGGATTGAACAGAAAGCTGTCAATATATTCTTTCCCTTCGATCATCCATTGAAATTCCGGCAGGATAAGTGCTGTACCTGCCATAGCAGCATCGACATGAAGCCAGATACTGTTTTTCCGGCAGATCTCTCCGATAGCCTTTAAAGGGTCAACTGCGGTGGTGCCAGTTGTACCAATTGTTGCAACAACACAACAGGGATGAAATCCTTTATTTATATCGTCAGAAACGGCAGCTTCAAGTTTTACCGGGTCCATCGAAAAATCATCCCTTACAGGTATTTTTACCAGGTTCGACTTACCAATACCGCTTATTTTAACAGCTTTCTCGACAGAAGAATGGCCCTGTTCCGAACAATAAACGCGGAGTTCCGGTGCGGTTCTGAATCCGCTGTTGTTTATAAGAAAATTTGTTGATTTTTCCCTTGCAGTAATAATTGCGGCAAGAGTAGCAGTAGAAGCGCTGTCCTGAATAACACCTTCGAAACTTCCGGGTAGTCCTGTCAGATCGCGGAGCCATACCATCATTTTTTCCTCGAGTTCGGCAGCGGCCGGAGATGTTTCCCAGTTCATGCACTGGGCACCAAGTGCTGATGTGATCATCTCGGCAAGAACAGAAGGAGGGCTGCTGTTGGAAGGGAAATAAGCAAAGAAATCCGGACTTTGCCAGTGAGTGATCCCCGGCATTATTATTTCCTCAAAATCGCTGATTATTTTTTCAAAAGGTTCTGCTGCCGAAGGAGCTGTACCCGGGATCCGGTTAAAGATCTCTCCCGGTAATACCTTTGATTTAACCGGGTAATTTTCAACATTCTCAAAATAGCCGGCAATCCACTCAACCAGTTCGTGGGCATATTTCCGGAATTCGTCGCTAGTCATACGGGAGGATGTATTATCAACTTACCGATTCGGCAAGAAGAATTATTTTATTCATCCTTACTTCTATCACTCCTCCGTTAATCTCATATATTGTCTCTTTCCCTGTCATATCAACAATTATGACAGGTCCGTTTTCGAGGGTCGAAATTATTGGTGCATGGTCTTTAAGGACCTGAAATGATCCTTTTTTACCGGGAACCCTTATTGATTTAATATCCCCCTCGAATACTTTATAGTCAGGAGTGATGATCTCTGCTTTCATCCTGATTGTTATTTAGACTGTGCAAGAATTTTCTCTCCCTTTTCTATGGCATCTTCAATAGTACCCACCAGCATAAATGCAGATTCAGGGTACTTATCAACCTTCCCGTCCATTATCATATTGAATCCCTTGATAGTATCTTCAATAGTAACGAATGCGCCCTTTATTCCGGTGAACTGTTCGGCAACATGGAATGGTTGTGAAAGAAATCTCTGTACTCTTCTTGCCCTGTGAACAACAAGCTTGTCCTCTTCTGAGAGTTCATCCATACCAAGGATTGCAATTATATCCTGCAGTTCATTATATCTCTGCAGAAGCTCTTTGATTTTCTGGGCACAATTATAGTGTGCTTCTCCTACAATTTCAGGAGAGAGGATCCTTGATGTGGAGTCGAGAGGATCAACAGCCGGATAAATGCCAAGTTCCGATATTTTACGGCTTAGCACTGTTGTTGCATCAAGGTGTGCGAAGGTAGTGGCAGGAGCAGGGTCAGTAAGGTCGTCGGCAGGTACATAAACCGCCTGGACTGAAGTTATTGATCCGTGACGGGTTGAGGTGATACGTTCCTGCATAATACCCATTTCTGTTGCAAGGGTAGGCTGGTATCCTACTGCAGAAGGCATCCTTCCCAGGAGAGCAGATACCTCGGAACCTGCCTGTGTAAAGCGGAATACATTATCCATAAAGAAAAGTATATCCCTTCCACCGCTTTTTTCATCGCCATCTCTGAAATGTTCGGCAACAGATAATCCTGAAAGAGCAACTCTGGCCCTTGCACCGGGAGGCTCATTCATCTGGCCGAAAACGAGGGCCAGTTTGGATTCCTTAAGCGCTTCAGGGTCAACTTTTGAAAGATCCCATCCTCCTGACAACATATTATCGAGGAAATCCTTTCCATAGGAGATAACACCGGCTTCTATCATTTCGCGGAGAAGATCATTCCCCTCCCTTGTTCTTTCACCCACACCTGCAAAAACCGATAGTCCTGAATATGCCTTTGCGATATTGTTTATAAGCTCAAGAATTACAACAGTCTTTCCTACCCCGGCGCCCCCGAAAAGGCCTATTTTCCCTCCTTTTGAATAAGGTTCAATAAGATCAATAACTTTAATTCCTGTATAAAGTACCTCTTTCTCAGTCGAAAGATCATCATATTTAGGTGGCTTACGGTGAATAGGATAACCGCCTGTCTTATCCAGCGGACCTATCCCGTCAATTGATTCCCCCGTAACATTCATCAGTCTTCCCTTGATCTGGTCGCCGATTGGCATTACAATGGGTGCACCTGTAGCAATTACCTCCATTCCCCTTCTTAATCCGTCAGTTGAATCCATAGCAATAGCCCTGACAGTATTTTCGCCAATGTGCTGCTGACACTCCACCACAAGAGTGGCCCCGTCATCCCGCTTAATCTCAAGGGCATCATAGATGTCAGGCATCTCAAAACCCTGCTTATCAAATGTTACATCAACCACTGCTCCGATGATCTGGCTGATTTTCCCGGTATTTTTTGCCATATTATAAATATGATTTTTAATTATTTTACGGAAGCCACAAATTTAATAAATTTTGAAGATGAAAAGTTTTCAGAAGTACAAAAAATAAGATTAATCTTTAAAGCTGAATGTCTGAATCCTTATTAAAACCCTCAGGTCATGCTGATCTTGAAAATCACGAAAATGAATCAGTATTCCCTCCCGATAAGTGAAGTGGCAAGTGCTTCCAGTTCTGTTTTCCGCTTTTCATCTACTGATACTTTCCGGAACAGAACGAAAGCTTTACTAATATATTCGCGGATCAGTGATTCTGTTGAATTCTTTACCCCGAGTTCATCAAAAAGGCTGATTGTTTCTTTTATCTTAATTTCGGGATCGGTTTCACTGCCTGAAAACAGTTCCTGCAATTTTTTTCTCTGGGCTGCAGAGGCTTTTTCAATCGCCTTCACAAGAGGCAGGGTCTTCTTGTTGGCAACTATATCTCCTCCCTGTTTTTTCCCAAATATCTTTGTATCACCCCAAATGTCAAGCAAATCGTCCTGTATCTGAAATGCAAGTCCGAGATTTCTTCCAAACTCATAAAGGAGATCGGCATTTTTATCATCGCTACCTCCGATTATTGCTCCTATTTTCAGAGAGGCAGCAATCAATACTGCTGTTTTCAGCTCAATCATTCTCAGATACTCCTCCTGGGTTACAATAACAGATTTTTCGTAATCCATATCGAGCTGCTGGCCGATACAAACTTCAATGGCAGCCTTATTGAATACTCTGAAAACCTTTATAAGACTTTCCGGGGGAGTCTGAAGGAAACACTCATTGGAAATGAAAGCCATCACATCGCCCGACAGTATAGCCTGGTTAACATTCCATTTATTGTGAATTGTAGCAAGTCCCCTTCTTAGTGAAGCCTGATCCATAATATCATCATGGACAAGGGTGAAGTTATGGAAAACTTCCAGGCCGGCGGCAGGCATTACAGCAGAATTTATTCTGTCATTAAAAAGATTACAGGCCATAAGTGACAAAACCGGTCGCAATCTCTTACCCCCGATTGAAAGAATATATTTAACAGGATCGATCAGTCTTGTGGCTTCCATGTTTAATGAAAGATTCATCAAAGCCTTATCGACCAACTCTTTAAGTTCAGAATGATTGTACATTTCTTTTTCCAGATGAATGCTTAACCTTTCAGCGCTTCTGCTCCGCTGACAACTTCCAGAATCTGGTTGGTAATTGAAGCCTGCCTTGCTTTATTATACTGAAGTGTCAGATCACGGATCATTTCTGTTGCATTATCTGTTGCTTTATGCATAGCAGTCATACGGGCTCCGTGTTCGGCCACGAAAGAATCCAGAACAGCTTTATAAAACTGGATCTTCAGAGATTTTGGGATGAGTTCCTTAATAATTTCCTCCCTGGTTGGCTCGTAAATATAATCTGCAGGGACAGATCCTCCCGAATTTCCGGTCTGAACTGTTTCAACCGGAAGAAAAGCTTCATCAGTCAGATTTTGAACTGCGGCATTTTTGAACTGGTTGTAAATCAGCTCAACTTTGTCGTACTCACCAGCCACAAATCTGTTCATAATCGATTCAGCAACTACAACTACATTATCAAATGTCAGTTCATTAAGAAGATGATTGCAGTCAGGAAGCATTTTAAAGTTCTGTTTCCGGAAAAAATCATAACCTTTTTTGCCAACAGGAAGAATAGTAACGTTGCCTTTATTATACTGTTCAGGATATTTTTCCGAGATCACCCTCCTGGCCTCTTTTATCACATTTGAATTAAATGCACCGCAGAGGCCTTTATTTGAAGTAATTACAACCAGAAGTATTTTTTCGGGATCTGTTATCCGACCATATACATTTTCGACCCGGGTTTCTGCAAGGCTTTGTGACAGGCCAACAAGTATTTCATGAAGCTTATGTGCATAGGGTCTCAACCTCAGTATTTTATCCTGTGCCTTTCTCAGCTTGGCAGCAGACACCATTTTCATTGCAGAGGTTATCTGCCTTGTTGATTTTACCGAAGCTATTCTGATCCTGATTATCTTTAAATTCGCCATCTGCAATTCAATAATTAGCCTGTTACCCGCGATTACATGGGTTTATATTTCTGAGCAATCTCTCCTGCAACCTTTTCAAGAATACCTGTTATTTCACTGTTAAGGATTCCATCGCGAAGTTTATCAAGTACATCCCTGTGGTTGAGATCGAGAAGTTCAAGATATTCCTTTTCGAATTCCTTAACTTTTGAAACAGGAACATCCTTCAGCAGTGCCATTGTTCCGCAATAGATTATTGCCACCTGCTTTTCGACCGGCATGGGAGAATATTGTCCCTGTTTAAGAATTTCAACGTTTTTGGATCCCTTGTTAAGGATAGCAAGTGTTGAAGCGTCAAGATCGGATCCGAATTTTGAGAATGCTTCCAGTTCGCGGTACTGAGCCTGGTCGACTTTAAGTGTTCCGGCAATCTTCTTCATCGATTTTATCTGGGCGTTACCTCCAACCCTCGAAACTGATATACCAACGTTTATTGCAGGTCTGACGCCTGAGTTGAAAAGAGTTGTTTCAAGGAAAATCTGACCATCGGTTATCGATATAACATTTGTCGGAATATATGCAGAAACGTCGCCTGCCTGTGTTTCAATAATTGGTAATGCAGTCAGGGAACCACCTCCTTTTACGAGAGCTCTGATTGATTGGGGAATATCATTCATCTGTTTTGCAACCTCATCCGATTCGATGATCTTTGCAGCTCTTTCGAGGAGGCGCGAATGCAGGTAAAAAACATCTCCGGGGTATGCTTCGCGTCCCGGAGGGCGTCGAAGTAACAGAGAAACCTCCCTGTAAGAAACAGCCTGTTTCGACAGGTCGTCGTAGATCACCAGGGCATCTCTTCCGGTATCACGGAAAAATTCACCGATTGCAGCTCCTGCAAAAGGTGCATAAAACTGTGAAGCAGCCGGGTCGGAAGCAGTGGCGAGTACTATAACAGTATATTCCAGTGCACCATGTTCCTCCAGGGTTTTTGCAATATTTGCAACTGTCGATCCTTTCTGACCTATACCAACATAAATACAATAAACCGGTTTCCCCTGTTCAAAATTACTACGCTGGTTTATAATTGTGTCTATTGCGATAGCAGTCTTGCCTGTTTGCCTGTCACCGATAATCAGCTCTCTCTGACCTCTGCCTATTGGAATCATTGCATCGATCGGTTTAATACCTGTCTGAAGAGGTTGTTTTACAGGCTGACGGAAGATAACTCCCGGCGCTTTTCTTTCAAATGGCATATCGTACAGTTTCCCTTCAACCGGACCTTTCCCGTCAAGCGGCTGCCCGGTAGGAGAAATTACCCTGCCAAGCAGTCCTTCACCGACCCCAATGGAGGCTATCCGCCCTGTCCTTTTTACGATATCACCTTCACTGATCTCTTCAGTGGGGCCAAGAAGCACAGCGCCGATATTATCTTCCTCAAGGTTAAGAACAATAGCTTCAATTCCATTTTCAAATTCAATAAGTTCATTTGACTGAGCGTTTGAAAGTCCATAAATACGGGCTATCCCGTCACCAACCGTAAGAACGGTGCCTACTTCTTCCAGATCCGCTCCCGTCTGGATCCCCTCCAGCTGCTGACGCAGAATGCTTGATACTTCTGCCGGTTTTATACTTGCCATACTTTTTAATTTGTTTACTTAGTTTGCTTTAGTTTATGTTCAAGGTTCCGGATTTAAGTTCCTTTTCTATTTTCCGGAGTTTGTTCCTGACGCTGGCATCAATATAATTATCTTCAACTTTTAAGATAAATCCGCCTATAATTTCTTTGTCAACCACTTCGCTGAGTTCCACCCTTGTTTTAAAAATATCCGCAATAAGATCTGATATTCGTTTTTTTACTTGTTCGTCTACCTTTACAGCTGTTGTCAGAACTGTTTCTGTTATTCCGTTGAATTCCTTTGTTGCGCGTATAAATTCCCTTGCGATACCGGGCAGGAAAATCTCTCTTCCGTTCTTAACAATCATTTCAATGAAGGAGCCGGTCAGTTTATCGATGTTACTTCCGATTGTATTTTTAATGACCTCTGCTTTTTTTGATGGTCTTATTACAGGGCTTTCAAGCAGCTCCTTAAATTCGGGTACATAGCATACTTCCAGAACCAGGGTCATATCCCCGTATACTTTGTCGAGGATCTTCTTTTCAAGAGCTGACTGGAAGAGTGCGTTTGCGTATCTGACAGAAATTTTACCGTCGTTCATTAAGATTTCAGAGTCTAGTTTTTGTTCAGATTAATGTCTTCAAGATACTTGTTTATGAGTTTTTCCTGTTCGCCGGTACGACTAAGTTTTTCGCCAAGCAGTTTGGAGGCTATTTCCACAGAAAGTGTTGCAAGCTGGTCGTGTATTTCAGATAAAGCTTTTGTTTTTTCCCTTTCGATATCGGCTTTTGCATTTTCAACAATCTTTGCAGCTTCCTGGGTAGCCCTGCCCTTTGCTTCGGCAATAAGTTTATCCCTTACGTCCCTGGCTTCCCTGAGGATATCTTCTCTTTCCTCCCTTGCTTTTCTTAATACAGCTTCGTTATCGCTTTGCAGCTGAAGCATATCCTTGCGCGCCTGTTCAGCAGCTTCGAGAGATCCTTTAATCATATCATCTCTCTGTCTGAGGGCGCTCAGAATTGGTTTCCATGCAAATTTTGCAAGAACCAGAAAGAAGATCGAAAATATAAGTACAGCCCAGAAAATTGTACCTATTGCGGGGCTGGTCAGACTATTTCCTGCTAATAATATCATAATTAACTTAATTAGAATTCGTAATAAAGAGATCCTGCAACCAACCGTTGCAGGATTTCATTTTTCTTAAGCAATAAGAGCAACAACAACAGCGAACAGTGCAACGCCTTCGATAAGGGCTGCAGAGATGATCATTGCCGTCTGAACTTTGTTTGCAGCTTCAGGCTGCCGGGCTATAGCTTCCATTGCTGATCCACCGATCCGGCCGATCCCAATACCTGCGCCTATAACTGCCAAACCTGCTCCGATTGCTGCCAATGTACCTGTCATAACATTTGTTATTAATTAAACATAAAAACTAATGATGTTCTTCCACAACTGCCAGGCTGATGAACAGGGCTGACAAAAGTGTGAAAACATATGCCTGAAGGAAAGCCACAAGAAGCTCGAGGCAATCCATAAAAATCACAAAGAAGATCGATACCGGTGCAACTGCAAGTGAATCAAATATAAATATCAGAGCCAGAAGGCTCATAACAATTATATGTCCGGCAGTTATATTTGCAAATAGTCGGATCATCAGAGCAAAAGGTTTTGCAATTACCCCGATAATTTCAACCGGTATCATTATAGGAAGAAGCCATACAGGAAGTCCCGGTGTGGCAAAAATATGTTTCCAGTAAGTTTTGCTTCCGTTTATCTGTATAATCACGAATGAAAAAAATGCCAGAGTAAAAGTTACTGCAATATTCCCTGTAACATTCGCACCGAAAGGAGGTGGAAAAGGAATAAGTCCCATAAGGTTATTTATCAAAATAAAGAAGAATACAGATAAGAGATAGGGCATGAATTTTTCATATTTTTCATGGCCGATGTTGGGAATTGCAATATCATCACGGACAAAGCAGATAACTGGTTCAAGGAGGCTTTGAATTCCTTTGGGATGGCTAATCCCATTTCTCCTGTAGGATCTTGAAAGTGCCAGGAAGATCCAAAGTCCGATAATTGCTGCAGCCAGCATACCGACAACAGTTTTTGTCATTGAAAAGTCAAGAGGAATATTTTCTTTATCAGGACTTCCATCGGCTCTTACAGCAACGATCTTCCCCTTGAAATCACCCTCCTCCATAAGCTTAAAGCCTTTATATTCATGCCCATGCGCAAGTTTCCTTGATGAGAACAAATGAAGTCCGCTTTCCTTGCTGTAGAGTATTACGGGAAGATAGATTGATATATGTTTTGCATGTTCCCCTTCACCAAGGGTCATAATATGCCATTCATGAGAATCGGCAATATGATCAAGTATAAATTCACTGGCATTGAATTCCTTATCGGCTTCTGTCCCTGGCTCCTGCCCGTGTGAATTACTGTCATGCTGACCTGAAACAATGCCGGGTGAAATCCAGAGCAACAGAACTGTAAAAATAAATGCAACTATACGTGTTTTCAAATTATTATTCTGTTATAAAGGTTTGTATTTCAATGTTTTCAACACAACCAATACCGAAAACAGAGTGAACGCTAAATATAGTACAAAAAACAATATTACTGATGTCAGCCCGGTTTTTTTAGCAACAAAAAACCAGAGAAGAGCAATAATCATTTCGAGGATGAACTTGATTCCAAAAGCGACAAGCATATACATTGTCCGGGTTTCAGGATCCTTTTTCTGTCCCCTGAAAATTATAATCAGTATTAGAAGCGACAGGAATGCAAATGATAAGGAAAGGACAGCGATACCTGTAAAATCAAATCCCGGATCAGGTACAGACGATAAAATAAATCCGCCCGCAAGGATCACTATTTCAATAAGAATAAGCCAGGAGATATTTTTATAAAGTTGTTTCAAGATGTGGATCACTTGAGAAAATCTTTGATTGCCGTATAGATTGCAGCAAATACGCCAAGCAATGAGAGGATGATTGTAAAAACCGGTTTGGAGAATTCTGCCAGCTGGTCGAGCTTGATACCACCCCAGGTGGTGAGGAAAATAATGACTCCCATCTGGGTAGCAATCCCTGTATATCTGGCATAATCGCCCAGTCCTTTATTTTTTTTCTGATTCTTTTCCTTTTCCTGCTCCTCCATTTGTTTCGTTATCGCTCATTTTGCAATTTCCGGAGAAAATTGCTCCGGGTTCAATTGATAGTTTTGAGGTAACAATATCGCCAAAGATCTTTGAAGAGACTTTCAGAATAAGCAGTTGATGCACAGTGATCTTTCCTTCAACGGTTCCTGATACTTCCGAATTTTTACAGATGACTTCCCCGTTCACTCTTCCCGTAGGGCCTATAACTACTTTGCCTTTTGTATTTAAATTCCCGTTAAGAGTTCCATCTATGCGCAGATCCCCGCTGGATTTAACATCTCCCGTAATATCAGTCCCGCTGCTTACAAGGTTAATTGCTGCTGCTTCAGCCTCATTGTATTTTGCCATAGTTGTTAGAGCTTTAAGATATAAACTTAATAACTCGCAAATATATAAACTATTGCGAAGATTACATAATCCTTATTCCGGGTCATAGGCCCATTTCAGATAGACAGAGCCCCATGTAAATCCGCCACCGAAAGCTGCAAGAATAAGCACATCTCCTTTTTTCAGCCGGTTTTCATATTCCCAGATACACAGCGGTATTGTGGCTGCTGTGGTATTGCCGTAATTCTCGATATTGATCATTATCTTTTCAGGAGGAAGCCCCATTCTCCGGCCTGTGGCATCAATTATCCTCAGGTTGGCCTGATGTGGAACGAGAAATGCGATATCGTCTGGTCTCAGGTTATTTTTCTGCATTATTTCGGCAGCCACATCTGCCATATTTGATACAGCAAATTTGAACACGGCCTGACCTTCCTGATAAATAAAGTGTTCTTTTGCCTCAATAGTATCATGAGATGCCGGTTTTAGTGATCCCCCGGCTTTAAGGTGAAGATATTTCTGCCCTGAACCGTCGACATGGAAGATATGATCTATAATTCCGTAATCTTCAGTTGTGGGTTCAAGAAGTACTGCACCTGCTGCATCGCCGAACAAGGGGCAGGTGGTACGATCGGTATAATCTGTTATTGACGACATTTTATCGGCTCCTACCACAATTACTTTTTTATACTTTCCGGTCTCAACATATGAAGCACCGGTCTGCAATGCAAAAAGGAAGCCCGAGCATGCTGCTGCCAGATCAAAACTGAAGGCATTTTTTATACCGGCTTTCTCTGAAATTATATTTGCCGTTGCGGGGAAGGCCATATCGGGAGTGATTGTGGCACAGATCAGCAGATCGATCTCATCGGGAGAAGTGCCTGTCTTTTCAAGAAGGCCTTTCACAGCCATCTCACCGAGATCAGAAGTACCCCTGCCCTCTCCCTTAAGTATTCTTCTTTCTTTGATACCGACGCGTTGCATTATCCATTCGTCGGAGGTGTCAACCATTTTGGAAAGCTCGGAATTTGTGAGCCTGTAATCCGGAACCCAGGCATGAATTCCTGTTATGGCTGCACGTAATTTTTCCATGATCAGATAGCTTCTTTGATCTTTTGAGACAGGTTGACATGAACAACAGCCAGCGTCTGGAGTACCATATTCATTATTGCCTTGCGCCTGGATATCCCATGACCAATAACTACATTGGCATTAATTCCAACAATAGGAGTACCACCTATATTCTCGAAATTAAGCCTTTCAAAATAAGAATCAGAGAGATTCCTGGATTTATATATCTGATAGAATGCTTCTGTCTGTTTCAATACTACATTACCAACAAAGCCGTCACAAACAATTACATCCGGGGACTTATCGCCAAACATTTCGTTTGCTTCGATATTCCCCATGAAATTTATACCGGGGTGTTCCTTCATCAGTTCATATGCTGCCTTGACTGCCGGAGTGCCTTTTGATTCTTCTTCACCAATATTAAGAAGTCTGACGGAAGGATTGTCTACTTCCAGAACATATTTTGCAAAAAGTGTACCCAGGATACCATATTGAAGAAGAACATCTGGTTTTGTATCGGGATTAAGGCCAACATCAAGAATTACAGAATTGCGATTATTCACAACAGGCATTACTGTAGCAAGGGCCGGGCGGAAGACCCCGGGGATCACATTGACTGTATAGCTGGCTCCCACAAGCATTGCACCGGTATTTCCCGCACTACAGAAGCCGTCTATACTGTTATCCTTCAAGAGTCTGTATCCGACTGCAATACTTGAATCAGGTTTCTGGGAATAAGCTTTTGAAGGAGTATCACCCATTTCTATTACCTGAGTGGTATGTACTATCTCAAACCGTGACGGATCAACTGATAAGTCTTTCAGTTTTGAAATAATGGCATTCTGATCCCCTATAAGAACCAGCTTATCGTCACCTAAAAGATGGATCAGTGAATCAACTGCACCTTCAACAATTGCGTCAGGTGCAAAATCTCCACCCATGATATCAAGACCTATTTTCATTGAATCAACGGTTGGTTAACCGGGCTCACTCGGCAGCTTTTTTCTCAATGGCAAGCTTGCCCCTGTAAAATCCGCATTCAGGACATACCCTGTGATACTGAACAGAAGATCCGCAGTTTGAGCATGTTCCAACTGTCGGGGCAGTTGCTTTATAGTGAGTTCTGCGTTTGTCTCTTCTTTGTTTTGAATGTTTCCGTTTTGGATTTGGCATTGCTTTGTGTTTTAATTGTTTATAATTCTTTTTAATTCGTCCCAGCGTGGGTCGGTGCCAATATCATCATTAATTATATGTTCATTCAGCCTGTTGATCATTTCAGGATCGCAGGTACTGTTCCCGTTCTCATCTTCCGGATGAATACGCTTTATTGGCAGTGCCAGCAGAATATATTCATAAAAATACCATGTAAGGTCAAGTTCATTTTCATCGGAAGACACTGAAATAATATCAGGATCGTTTTCATCGTTCGCTTTTCCTGCCTTGACTACAAGCCTGTTCTCAGAGCTCAACGGCAGTGAAAAGATACCCAGACAGCGGTCACATGATATTCTTACCGTCCCACTGATCCTTATCATAAGATCAATATGCGACACCCTCTTGTCGGCCTCCACAGAAGCCTTAAGATCTCCCTCACTTATTTCTGATCCTTCAAACTGATCGAAAAATCCCTTACCTATTTCAAAATCATACCTGTTGCAACCTTCCTTCAGCCCGCTTATCGGTATGGTATATGAACCCGACATCTCAACAAATTTTGGTTTGCAAAAATATGAAAGCTTATTCAATTAAAAAAATTATCAACAAAAAAGTAACACTTTCCCCCAAAACATGCCGTATACCGTTAAAAATCCGCCATTCGCCGATTTTTATTATCTGCCCCTGCAATTGTGAATTATTTTTGATCCATAAATCATTTAATACAATGAAACAGCGTGACAGTAACATTGAGAGACACAGGGAGCATCACCCCCGGGTTGGTTTCGGACTTTTTCTTATAGCTCTCGGGCTCGCTCTGCTTGTAGCGACAAACGACATGCTGAACCTTGGAAGCGTTAAAGATTACTTTACATGGGAAACAGCAATGGTCTTTGTGGGAGTACTACTGATACTGAACCTCAGCTTCATCCCCGGCGTGTTAATGATCGCCGGAGGAATATGGTTCCTGTATGATAATCACTTCGGTGAAATGCCGGAAGTGGTCAGAACTTTTTACTGGCCGGGAGTAGTGATACTTATCGGCATTTCATTTATAATTTCTTCTCTTATAAAAAGAAATAAGTGATCTGATTAATTCAAAAACAAATAAATTTACAACTATGGAAACAAATAATGAGTACCGGACTGATAGTAATCTTACAGGAAAAGAACCCTATCATAATCCTAACAACAAAGTACTGATCGGAGTGGTCCTTGTCCTGGCGGGATTATTTCTGATCCTCAGAAATACAGGAATTTTCCCCGATTTTATCGATAATGTGGTCTTTAGCTGGCCGATGCTTCTTGTCACTATTGGCCTTGTACTAACCCTTAGTTCATCAGAAAAAACTGCAGGGATAATTGTAATGGCTGTCGGAGGTTTTTTCATGATACCTCTTGTTTTCAGAGAGACATTTCATATGTACAATATGTTCTGGCCTGCAATATTCATTATAGTAGGTATCCTGTTCATTGTATCCAAACGTAAAGGTTTTGCAGGTGGTGCTACAAAGGGTATGACAGGAGATGACTATATTGATTATGTAAATATCTTCAGCGGGGGTGACCGGCAGGTTGTTTCGCAGAATTTCAAAGGAGGGAGGATATCGGCTGTTTTCGGTGGCACCGAGCTCGACCTGACGAAAGCCCGACTGGCTCCGGGCAGGAATGATATTGAAATAGCTTGTGTTTTCGGCGGAGCAACAATAATAGTCCCCGATACCTGGTATGTTACAATCGAGGTTACACCTGTACTCGGAGGTTTCACTGACTCGAGGAAACTGACTCCCGGCAGAATTATTGATTCCACAAGTCAGCTTGTGATCAAGGGTGCTGTCGTCTTTGGCGGCGGGGAAATAAAAAGCTATTAAGATCCTGAAATATGAAGCATCCTGTATTTGAAAACAGGACACGTCTGATAATCTGGTGGCTGGCCTGGCTCATTCTTGCGCTGGGCCAGACATTATTATATTATTTCGCCTGGGGCAGCTTCCTTGAAATTAGTATCCCCGACACCCTGTTGTCGTTACTTATTTTTTCAGGACTGATGCTTTCATTATGGTTCCCGTTCAACTATTTTAATCAGGAGAAAGCAAAACCTTTATCAATGATAATCAACCTCATTGCAGGGGGTGTTGTTTCAATCGGCCTGACTATACTGATCACCAGATCAATTCTTCTGCTGATAGTTCCTGATAAAGAAATCTTTAACAATTACTGGGATGTCACTGTGCCATACAGGACAGGCACAGGGGTTTTTATTTACCTAATGGCAATCCTGGCATATTATCTTTTTATAAGCCTTACAAACCTTTCCGAGAAAAAAGCAAGAGAAGCCCGGCTTGAAAGTCTTGTCAGGGAAACAGAACTCAAAATGCTCCGTTCCCAGATCAATCCCCACTTCCTGTTTAACAGTCTTAACTCGATAAGTTCCCTTACAGTTACAAATCCGGAAATGGCAAGGGATATGGTTGTCAAGCTGTCGGAATTTATGAGGTATGCCCTCTCCAAAAAAGATGAACAGCCTGTATCATTCAGAAGCGAACTTGAGAACCTGAGGTTGTATTTCGATATTGAAAAAGTGAGATTCGGCGATAAATTATCAACCGAAGAGAACATTGAGGAAAATTGTCTTGAAATAAAAATGCCGGTGATGATACTCCAGCCGATATACGAAAATGCCGTAAAGCATGGTGTTTATGAAAGTACCGGAACTGTAAATATAAGAACAGAAGGAAAAATTTCTGATGGTTATGCTTTAATTACGATCAGCAACAATTTTGAGTCTGTATCCACATCAAGAATTGGAACAGGTACCGGTCTGATAAATGTTGAAAGACGGCTTAATCTGTTTTATGGAAATAAGGCATCAATAAGTACAAAAAAAGAAGAGGGTGTCTTTAAAGTGACACTGTATATCCCTGCTGAAATCTGAATTTTTAAGTAAATTTGTTTGATAAAGCCAGGGATAATACGTATGGAGAAAATAAGAACAATCATAATTGATGACGAAACTCCTGCCAGGGAGATCATAAAGCACTATTTAAAGGAACTTGACTATATTGATATAATAGCTGAGTGTGCTGACGGCTTTACAGGTCTGAAGACAATCACTATGATGAAGCCCGACCTGATCTTCCTTGATATACAGATGCCAAGGCTGACCGGAATAGAGATGCTTGAGGTTATGACTGAAAAACCCGAAGTTATATTCAGCACTGCATATGACCAGTTCGCAATAAGGGCATTTGAACTGAATGCTGTTGACTACCTTCTTAAACCCTTTGCCAAAAGACGGTTTCTGGATGCAGTAAAAAAGGCAACCGACAGGATCAGGTCAGGATCAGAAAAAAATGAAGCGGCAAACCGGATACTGGCAAAAATGCCTGAACCTCTTTCTCCTGTTTCAAGAGTTGTTGTAAGGAAAGGAAATGCGATAAATCTTATTCCCGTCGACGAGATTAAGTTTGTTGAGGCCCAGGATGATTATGTGATGATACATCACACTGGTGGTAAAGCGATGAAGCAGCAGACTATGAAGTATTATGAGGATAATCTTCCGGGAACAGATTTTGTAAGGATCCACAGATCATATATTGTAAGAGTCCGGGAAATAAACAAGATAGAACCTTATGGCAAAGATACCCATGTGGCACTGCTTAAATCGGGGGATAAACTGCCTGTAAGCAGGTCGGGGTATCAGCTGCTGAGGGAAGAGCTGAAGTTTTAAGGGTCGGGCGGTC